>CAZKQY010000333.1:0-3852 GCA_964555005.1 uncultured Syntrophotalea sp.
ATTAGTTAGCGTCCATCCGGAAACTTTGGATGAAGACCAGTTAGAGCTGTTAACCTGATTCGGGGCTGTTAGGTTCTTAAGTGTTCGTCGCTCGAATAACAGCTCCGGGGCCGATTTAATTAAACAGTTTTTCTGTGTGTTTTTTAGGGGAATATCCATTTGGCTAAACAGAAATTATCTATTATCGTCATTCCTGATGGTTCCCACCGGGTGCGGCGCTTTCGGCTTGGGACCCATGTCCTGAAATTGATAGCCGGGGTTATGTCGGTCTTTCTGCTGGGGGTCGCCTGGTTGGCTTTTGATTACTGTCGGACGACTTTGGATCGAGGTGAGTTGCAGCAGCTGCGAGCTGAAAATGGCGGTCAGCAGGAGTTGATTCGTTCTCTGTCGGTGGATCTCGAGAGTCTGCGTCGCGAGATGGTTATCTTGGCGCAAAATGACGCCAAGGTTCGCTTAATGGCGGAACTGGTCGGTCCCACTTCCGAAATTCCGGCTGGCTTGGGCGGACCGATCGAGATCGATGCCGCCGGAGAACTTTCCGAGCTTCAGCAGCATATCGATCAGATACGGCGGGACATCGATTTGCGCCGCCAGAGTCTAGAAGAGATACAGAGTTTTTTCAATGATCAGAGCTCACTGCTGGCAGCTAAACCAAGCGGGTGGCCAGTTAAGGGGTGGGTTACCTCCGGGTTTGGTCGCCGGTTGTCACCCTTTACCGGGCGACGCAAAATGCATCATGGTTACGATATTGCTGCACGAACCGGCACGGCGGTACGGGCTACCGCCAACGGTGTTGTCAGTAAGGTAGCGTCATTGTCCGATTACGGCAAGATTGTGGTCCTTGATCACGGTTATGGATATCAGACCTATTATGCGCATAATTCCAAAATATTGGTTAAGGTCGGGCAGCGTGTCCAGCGGGGCGAAAAGATTTCGGCCGTAGGAAATACTGGCCGGTCGACCGGTTCCCACCTTCATTACGAGGTGCGCCTTAATGGTGTTCCCGTCAATCCAAAACGTTATCTCTAAAACTGTTTAATCTCAAGCCCCGCCTCGACGGGGCTTTTCCTTGGCCGGTAACCAATCAAATTAGAGTTTCTACCAGTCTGTGGCGTTCCGGTGCTTTCGTCTTGTCGGTCGTTAGCCTCTATGATAAAATTTCGCCTTTCATGGTCTTTAGCAGAAATACCTTTCAGATGTCCCGATAATCGAATATTTCCTGAGTGAAATTAATATTTACGGAGAATGTATAGATATGATTAACCGTTTTCTAAATAAGCTTTTTGGCAGTAAAAATGAACGCGAATTGAAACGTTTGCGGGTGGTGGTCGAGAAAATCAATGCCATTGAAGAGACCTTTGCCGGACTCGACGACTCGCAACTGGTAGCCAAGACAGAGGAGTTTCGTCAGCGTTTGACCCAAGGTGAGACGCTGGATGACCTGTTGGTCGAAGCTTTTGCCGTGGTGCGCGAAGCGGCCAAGCGGGTCTTGGGCATGCGCCATTTTGATGTTCAGTTGATCGGGGGCATGGTTCTGCATCAGGGCAAAATCGCCGAAATGAGGACCGGTGAAGGCAAGACCCTGATGTCGACCCTGGCTTCTTATCTCAATGCCCTGACGGGCAAGGGAATGCATGTAATAACGGTCAATGATTATCTGGCTAGCCGCGATGCCGAATGGATGGGGCAGATCCATCGTTTTCTGGGCTTGACCGTTGGCTGTATCGTTCATGGACTGACCGATGAACAACGTAAAAAAGCCTATCGCTGCGACATCACTTACGGTACCAACAACGAATTCGGGTTCGATTATCTGCGCGACAACATGAAGTTTTCCCTGGACGATTATGTGCAGCGTCCCCTTTGTTACGCCATCGTCGATGAGGTCGATTCAATCCTTATCGATGAGGCTCGGACACCGCTGATTATTTCCGGACCGAGCGAAGATTCCAGCGAACTTTATTACACCGCCGACCGCATTATCCCGAGGCTGAAAAGGGGTGAGCTCATTGAGCACCGGGACGGCACCATCGGTCAGACCCTCAAGGAATATACCGGCGATTACACCATCGACGAAAAGGCCAAGAGCGCCATGCTTACCGAGGAGGGGGTAACCAGGGTCGAACAACTTCTGAGCATCGACAACCTCTACGAGCCGGACAATATCGCGCTGCTGCATCACGTCAACCAGGCCCTTAAGGCTCACGCGCTGTTCAAGCGCGATGTCGATTACGTGGTCAAGGACGGCGAGGTGATGATCGTCGATGAATTTACCGGCCGCTTGATGCCCGGACGGCGCTGGAGTGACGGTCTGCATCAAGCGGTAGAGGCCAAGGAAGGGGTTAAGATCGAGAACGAAAACCAGACCCTGGCGACCATTACCTTTCAGAATTATTTCCGTATGTACGATAAGTTGGCCGGCATGACCGGTACCGCCGATACCGAAGCGGCCGAATTTCACCAGATCTACAAGCTTGATGTGGTGGTGTTGCCGCCTAATCGGCCGATGATCCGTAAAGACCAGACCGACGTTATTTACAAGACAGAAAAAGAGAAATTTAACGCTTTGGTCGAGGATATCGCCGAGCGCTTCGAAAAGGGCCAGCCGGTACTGGTCGGTACTATCTCTATCGAAAATTCCGAGATTCTGTCAGTCCTGCTGAAAAAGCGGGGTGTTCCGCACCATGTGTTGAACGCCAAACAGCATGAAAAAGAAGCCGAAATCGTGGCTCAAGCCGGTCGCAAGGGGGCGATAACCATCGCCACCAACATGGCCGGTCGCGGTACCGATATCGTCCTTGGCGGCAACCCGGAGATGCTGGCCCAGCGGGAAGCCGCTATGGCTGACGAGCCGGATGCTGTTCTCCCGGAGCTGCTGGCCAAGTACGAGGCGCTGTGCGGTAAGGAGAAGGCCGAAGTGCTGGAATTGGGCGGTCTCTACATTCTCGGCACCGAGCGTCATGAATCGCGGCGTATCGATAATCAGTTGCGTGGTCGAGCCGGTCGTCAGGGTGATCCCGGTGAAAGCCATTTTTACCTCAGTCTCGAAGACGATCTGCTGCGCATCTTCGGTTCCCATCGGGTGGCCTATGTCATGGATCGGCTGAAAATTCCCGAAGGAGAGCCTATTGAGCACGGCATGATTTCCAAGGCCATCGAGAATGCGCAGAAAAAGGTCGAAGGGAACAACTTTGAAATCCGCAAGCACCTTATCGAGTATGATGATGTTATGAACACCCAGCGCAAGGTTATTTACACCCAGCGCAAGGAGGTTCTGGCCGGAGAAAATCTGCGGGATATCGTGATCGGGATTATTGATGAGTTGGTCGAAGATACGGTGGCGACCTTCTGCCCGGAAAAGACGCCGTCTAAGGATTGGAACTGGAATCGTTTGGGGGAAGATTTTTACGGGCTGTTCAATGTGCTGTTTGTGGCTCCGGAAAGCATTGATGAAAAGCTGACCCAGGCGCAGCTGGTCAAACAAATCAAGGATCAGGTGCGCCATCGTTTGCGGGAGCGGGAAGAAGAGTTTTCTACCCCGGTATTCGAGCATCTGATGAAGGTCTTGTTGCTACAGGTCATCGATTCTCAGTGGAAGGATCACCTGCTGTCCGTCGATCACCTCAAGGAGGGCATCGGCTTGCGGGGCTACGCTCAGCAGGACCCCAAGGAAGCTTACAAGCGTGAGGCTTATGAGCTGTTCATGCAAATGATGGGACGTATTCGCCAGGAAGTTATTGAAAAACTGTTCCGCATTCAACTCGCCCGGGAAGATGATGTCGCTCGGATGGAGGAGCAGCAACGGCGGCGGCGGATGGAGTTTAATCGTGCCGGTGGCGAGGATCAGGTGCG
>CAZKQY010000334.1:0-2023 GCA_964555005.1 uncultured Syntrophotalea sp.
AGTCATAATGGTGGCCGGATTGGAGTTGAGCAGAATCACCGTGTAGCCCTCTTCCTTGAGAGCCTTACAGGCCTGGGTGCCTGAGTAGTCAAATTCGCAGGCCTGGCCGATAATAATGGGGCCGGCTCCGATGATGAGGATTTTTTTTATGTCGGTACGTTTAGGCATTCTCAGTCCTTCTATAGTGTTAACCGCCAGTAAAGGCAGATGGTCGTTAACTTTGAGCTTGTGCTCAATTATTCGCCGCGGTGTTTGGCCATCAAAGCGGTAAAACGTTCAAACAGATAGCGGG
Source organism: uncultured Syntrophotalea sp. (assembly GCA_964555005.1). Classification (GTDB taxonomy): domain Bacteria; phylum Desulfobacterota; class Desulfuromonadia; order Desulfuromonadales; family Syntrophotaleaceae; genus Syntrophotalea_A. The sequence goes on from CAZKQY010000334.1 coordinate 293, forward strand.
CATCGTGAGGACCGGGAGATGCTTCAGGGTGGTATTGCACCGAAAAGGCTGGCAGGTGCTTGTGTTCAAGACCCTCAATGGTGTTGTCATTGAGGTTAACATGGGTCCGCACCGCTACGTTGTCAATACTACCGGCTTCTACGGCGAAACCATGATTCTGTGAAGTTATTTCTACTTGACCGCTCTCATGGCACATGACCGGCTGATTGCCGCCGCGATGGCCGAACTTGAGTTTAAAGGTCTTGCCGCCAAGGGCCAGAGCCAATAGTTGATGGCCGAGACAGATGCCGAAGATCGGCTTCTTGCCAAGGAGTTGACGAATATTTTCCTGGGCGTAAGCTATGGGTTCCGGGTCTCCGGGACCATTGCTGAGAAAAATTCCATCCGGATTCATCGCCAGAACCTCCTGCGCCGGAGTATCGGCAGGAACAACCGTCACCCGGCAACCGGCATCCGTAAGGTGGCGCAAAATATTACGTTTAATGCCAAAATCGTAAGCCACGACCTTGAACCGGCCCTCCCCTTCGATTTTGCTGTAACCGCTGCCGAGGGTCCAGGTCCCTTCCTGCCATTGATAGGGAGACTCGCAGGTTACATCCTGTACCAGATCGTGGCCAACCAGCAAGGGTGCCTGCCGGGCTTTGGCAACCAGACTCCGGGGATCGAAATCGACGCTGGAGATAATGCCATTTTGAGCTCCCTGGTCGCGGATATGACGCACCAAGGCACGAGTGTCGATACCCTGAATGCCAACCACGCCGTTTTCAACGAGATAATTATTAAGGGTCATGTCCGACCGCCAGTTGCTCGGAAAATCACAACATTCCTTGACTACAAAGCCTGATAGGTGCGGTTTGGATGATTCCACATCCTCGCGATTGATGCCGTAATTACCGATGAGCGGATAGGTCATAGTGACGATTTCGCCACAGTAGGAAGGATCGGTGAGAATCTCCTGGTAGCCGGTCATGCTGGTGTTAAAGACTACCTCGCCGGTCACTTCACCGCAGGCACCGAAAGCCTTACCGAAAAATACCCTGCCGTCAGCAAGGGCCAGAACTGCTTTCATAAAGTGTCACTCCTCTGTTTCCGTAGCATCATTGTGCGTTATCTAAAATAAAAATCTGTTTCAAAAATAATTAGTTGGCAAATCTTTGTTCAGGTATTTTCTTTGTTATAGACAATCTTCCCATTGACCAAGGTGCAGACGGCAGCGCCTTTAAAGGACCAGCCGTCAAAGGGGGTGTTTTTACTCTTTGACAACAGTTTGTCGGCCCTTAAGGTCCAGTTGCAGTCGGGGTCGATAATGGTCACGTCCGCTACGTCGCCAACGGTCAAGGTTCCCCGGCAGAGACCAAGAGCCTGAGCCGGACCGCAGGTCAGGCGCTCGATAGCCCCAGGTAAAGACAAAATCCCTTCGTCAACCAATCGCAGGGTCAGAGGCAATGCCGTTTCCAGTCCGACAATCCCATTTAAGGCGATATTGAATTCGACATTCTTTTCGTCCCGGTGATGGGGGGCATGGTCGGTGGCGATGATTCCGATAGTACCATCAGCAAGTCCTTCCCGCACTGCCGCAACATCATCAGCGCTACGCAAGGGAGGATTCATCTTGGCATTTGTATTATAACCCCGCACCGCTTCTTCGGTCAGGGTGAAATGATGAGGTGTGGCCTCGGCGGTTACGGCAATTCCACGCTTTTGCGCGGCGCGTATGATTTCGACCGCACC
>CAZKQY010000335.1:0-9046 GCA_964555005.1 uncultured Syntrophotalea sp.
GCAGGCGGCCCTGCGGCGGGGAGTATTGGAATGTCAGCTATTCCCGGTGTTGCTCGGTTCGGCTTTGCGTAACAAGGGAATTCAGCCCTTGCTTGATGCCGTGGGTGCCTTTCTGCCCTCGCCGCCGGAAGCGCCGCCGGTGCGGGCTCTGGGTGCAAAGGATGGACTGCAGGAGCGGTTTTTGAGTTGCGATCCTGACGGACCCTTCTGCGCTCTGGCCTTTAAGGTGCTCTCCGATGCCGGGCGCAAATTGACCTATCTGCGAGTTTATTCAGGCACAGTGCATGCCGGTGATGAACTGTTTAACGGGGTGCGCGGGCAGAAGGAGAAGATCGCTCGCCTGTTTCGCATGCACGCCCATAAGCGGGAGCGGATAGAGGAGGCGCGAGCCGGCGATATTGCCTGCGCGGTTGGCCTCAAAGATGTTTTGACCGGTGATACTCTGTGTGTTGAACAGGAGCCCTTGGTCTTGGAAGGTTTGAGCGTCCCCGAGCCGGTCGTCTCTCTGGCGGTGGAGCCCAAAAGGGTCGATGACCGGGAGAAGTTGTTGCCGGCGCTGGAAAAGTTGCAGTGGGAAGATCCGACCTTCCTTGTGCGTGAGGATGCGGGAACCGGTCAGTTAATTCTTGCCGGCATGGGTCAGTTGCATCTGGATATCTTGACTCAGCGACTGTCCAGAGAGTTTGCTGTCGAGGTGATCACCGGTCGGCCCCAGGTGGTTTATCGGGAGACCCTGCGTAAGCAGGTAGACCATCGGGAAACCTTTCACCGTGAAGCCGAGGGCAAGCTGCAGAGCGGCGAAATATTGCTGCGTCTGGAGCCTTTGCCGCGGAGTGAAGGCCTGTGCGTAGTTCTCCCGCAAGAAGACCAGGGGGGGCTGCCTCTGGAATGGCGTCAAGTTCTCTTGGCCAGTCTGGAGCAGGGCTGCGCCGCCGGGGTTCAGGCCGGCTACCCTCTTACCGATCTGCGGGTTACGGTGGTCGAAGTACCCTACGAGGCAGGCACCACCACCGAAGCCGGTTTGCTGGCCGCTGCTCAGCGGGGGTTGGCCGTAGCCGCCCGTCAGGGCCAACCGACCCTGCTCGAGCCGATCATGGTTCTTGAGCTAATGGTGCCGAGGGAAAGCGCCGGCAAGGTGATCGGTACTTTGCAGCAGAAGCGCGGCCGCATCGGCGGTATGGAGAGCCGAGGGGAGATGGAAATCATTCAGGCCCAGGTGCCGCTGACGGAGATGTTCGATTATATGACGGAATTGCGCAGTGCCACTCAGGGGCGCGGTACTTTTAGTATGAAATTTTCTCAGTACGACCAGGCGCCGGACGAAGTATTGCAGAAATTCAGTATGAACTAGTATCCTGTAACTCATAAAATGTCGTGATCTTGCGCAGGAGTTTGGTGGGTCAACAAGGCATGATCAATGCTGCCTAACCGTCGCTAATCAGCGTTGATCGTAGCGCAGTTGACGCGACAAAGAACCAGCAAGATACGCTAGATTATGGGTTATTGGGTACTCACCGGTTCCAGACCGCGGCGGGCCAGTTCCAGGCGAACCTGATTGCGCCGTTGCTGCAGGGCTTCCGTCGAGTATTCCCGCTCCGGACCCTTGCCGGCGCCGAGGCCCACCGAACTGTGACGGCCCAGTCCGATTCCGACCCCCAGCCCAAAACCGAAGCCGCCTCTTCCTGAGGTTGGTTCTTCAATCCCTTTGACCAATTGTTGATAATAGACAAGCAGCTGGTCATCCGTCATCTGAAGGTAATCTTCTTGCATCAGCCGTTTGGTGGTTGGCTGCGTCGACTGGCAGCTGACGATCAGCAAGAGCGTGCTTAGCAACAGGATCATCAGGTGGGCGATTGTCCTTTTCATTTCGTCCTCTCCGTTCGCGGTCAAAAAACTGGCGCTGGCGGTTCATTGTATGTCTCTTGATTATATACGAATAACGCTAAACCGTTTGATTGTTGCAAAAACGATAAATTTTCATATTCCCCTTGCCAATCGATATGTCATTTGTTGTACAACGAAGATCCAAGATTTAATTAAGTTGGGTTTTATAGCCCGCTGACATAAAAGTCCACTCCGATTCAAGGCTGGCTAAGGCAATAGCTAAGCCGCTTTGAACGATGGGCGCCTCTGGAAACGGTGGCGCCTCCCGCATTTGGAAAGGAGTCGACCTGCGAACGCGTATTCCAAGGTATATGGTGCGCTGGCGGGGTGACCCGCCGGCGCATTTTTTTATGTGCGGCATTGATGGTACATCTTTGATGGACAATGTTTTCACTTCAGGAGGAATCAAATGAACAAAAATTTGTTTAGACCGCTGGTATGGGTATGTTTGTTGGCCTTGTTGCCGGCAATGCCAAGTTTTGCAGCTGACAGCGAAGTGTTTTCCCTCGGTGAGGTTATCGTTACCGGTGAACAGCAGGTGGTTAATCTGGCTACCACCGTCACCGAGGTAACCGCTGAGGACATCAAACAGCGCGGGGCGCAGACCGTGGCCGAGGCCTTGGAGCAACTGCCCGGTGTTGATGTGCAGAAGGGCGGCAAAGGACAGAACTACGTGAGTATTCGTGGGTTTGACCAGGGTGATCTGAAAATACTGATTGACGGCGTGCCGGTCTATGAGCAGTATTTTCGCAGTCTCGACCTGGACCAACTCCCGGTCGATTCCATTGCCAAGATTACCGTGACCAAAGGGGCCTCGTCGGTACTATACGGGGCCAACACCATGGGCGGGGTTATTAATATTATCACCAAGAAAGGGGGCGACAAGCCGAGCGCCACGGTGACGGCTGCCTGGGGGGATTACGACACCCAACGCTACGGAGTCAGTTTCAGCGCTCCCGCTGGCCCTTTCAATTACTGGCTGGGATACACCTATCGCCATTCCAATGGTTGGCGTCTGTCCAGTGACTACGACGAAGATTACTGGGCGGCTGAGTACAGTGCGTATACCCAGGATGACGGCGGAGTACGGGATGATAGCGGCTATTTGCAGCACACCCTCAATGCCAAGGTCGGCTTCGAGCCCTCAGTTGATACCAAACTGTATCTGACCTTTGACTACCATGATAATGAAAAAGGCATCCCCTCCAATGGTTGGTATTTTGAAGAGTGGAAGCAAATGCAAGTAAGCCTGGTAGGTGAGCAGAAATTCAATGATTTATTAACGGTCAAGGCCCGGGCTTTTTACATCGACCACGAAGACACCCTGCTTGAAGAAAATTTCGGGGGCAGTAGCTGGTTCTATAAGTCAGCTTACGACAACTACTCCGTCGGTGGTGACGCCCAGGCATTCATGGATTTCGGCGATATAAGTTTTTTAAAGGTCGGGATCAGCTTCATGCGGGATAATTGTCAGCAAGAGGAAATGGCCGCGCCCGGAGCTTCCTGGGAAGATGCTGGAGAGTACGAATCCGATACCTACTCGTTAGGTGTGGAGGACGAGATCAAAGTTAATGAATGGCTTGCCTTTACTGTCGGCGCCAGCTACGACTATTTTGACCCCCGTGAGGCCGACGATCAGCCGGTGCCAGATAGCATCGGCTCCTTCAACCCCCAGGCCGGGGTGGTGGTGACCCTGTCGGACAGTACCTTGTTGCACGGCTCCGTCGGTAAAAAGGTTCGCTTTCCCCATCTGAAAGAGTTGTTCAGTGAAGCAACGGGCGGCAACCCCGACCTTGATCCCCAGGAGACCATTGCCTACGAAGTCGGTGTTACTCACGCTTTTAATGACGTTATCAATGGTTCGGTGGCTCTCTTCTATAACGACATTAAAGATTTGATCGTTAGTGGCGAAGTCGATGGTTACGATGATGATATTTACTATAACGTGGGCGAATCCAATATCCTCGGCGTTGAATGTTCCTTGGGAGCCGATATCACCGACAGTTTCTGGGTTGGCGCCAACTATACCTACCTCAATACCGAGGATGAAGAAACAGGTCAAGAGCTGTTAGAGCGGCCTCGTCATCACTTCAATTTAGATGCCCGCTACCGGTTCCCTTTCGGGCTCTCGATTTCGAGTCAGCTCTCCTATACCATGCGCCAGTATTATGAAAAATCAATTGCCCGTCGCACCTATGAGCGGACTATGGGTGATGACTTTGTGCTGTTTAATGCGCGGGTTGAGCAAGGTCTTGAAATTTGGAAAATTAACGGCAAAGCTTTCCTCGAAGTAACCAACCTCACCGACCGCGACTACACCGAAGGCGGTGACCTTATGCCGGGCCGCAACTTCCTGGCCGGCCTGAGCTTTACTTATTGATCATTTGTTCCGGGCTGTCCTAGACATAATCAGCTATCCAGGACAGCCCTTTTTTTTCCCTCCGCAAGGGGATCAAAGCATGACCGCTACAACTGTCTCCTCTGTGTTATTTAATGTGGCTGCCGGTACCTATGCCGGCAGTCTTTTCTTCCAACTTTTCAAGCGTTACCGTTCCAGCTGTTTGTTGCTGGGATTCGGATTCGCCTTGCATTCCGCCAGTCTGCTGGCGCGTTGCTGGTACTGGGGAATCTTTTCTCTGGATGGTGTCTTTAACGGTGCGCTTTTTCTGCCTTGGGCCCTGGCCCTGGTGGGTATTGTCTGTCTGTTGCGCGGGCGGGTTCAGGACGCGGCTTCGATGAGCTGGCTGACGACCCTGGCGATGGCGGTCACTCTGGTCCTGCCGGTGCAGATTCCGCCACCCGGCCCTTTTACCGCTACCTGGTCGTCGCCGATGTTCTTTTGTCTGGAGGTATTGGCCATCGCCTGTTTTCTCTCCAGCGGCTGGTTTGCCTGGCGGCAGCTGCGCCGGCCTAGTAATGATCAGCTGTTCAACCAGTTGGCTATCTGGGGTTTTATTCTCTACAGCCTGGCACAGGTGATCGGTGCCGTGTGGAGTTATCTCGGTTGGGCCAGCCTCTTTCACTGGGGAGAGCGGCATCTGCAATCGGCGGCCATCTGGTGTTTCTACTGTGGCTATCTGCATACTCAATTCGACCGTTCTTTCGATCTTCGCAAAAAAGTCCGTTGGGCTCTGGCCAACGCGCTGGTGGTGCTGGTTGTCGCCTATGCTCTGCAGGTAGCGGCTCATCTTACTGTGCTCAATCCGGCGAAGGTTGCTGGCAAAGGCTCGGGCAGGGGGGAGGCGCGAGTGACCGCCCAGGAGCAGGTGCATGGTGGCCTACCGCACGGTGCCGTACCCGGTGCCTGTCGTAACCCCAAACTGACGGAGGAAAGCCATGATTGAGCGTCTGTGGAAGGCCTTGGCCAGCATTCGCCTGACTCTCTGGTTGCTCGTATTGCTTTCCGTCAACCTGTTTGTCGGCAGTTTTTACGCCAAGTTCATGCCGGTGTTCGGCGAATTAAACACCCGGCTGTTTCCCGCTTGGCTAATGACTCGCAGCGACATTCACAGCTGGTGGATCTTCACTCTGTTCGGTCTGCTTGCCCTGCTTTTTGCCAATACCCTGGCTTGTACCTTGGAACGGGTCGCTTTCCTCTGGGGGCGGCGCCAACATCATCGCCGCAGTATCTTTCTGCTGTTGATGGCTCCTTCGATCATGCATTTCTGCTTTCTATTCATTATTGGAGGGCATGCCCTGACCGAATTCACCGGCAGCAAGCAGCGCTTGATGGCCAAGGTTGGTGAGCAGGTCAGCTTTGATGACCGTAAAGTTACCCTTGTTGATCGGCAATATGAGTACTGGCATGAGCCTCGTCTGCAAGGGACGATGCGACAGTGTACGGCGACTCTGGAACTGAAAAGCGGCAACGACGTCGAGCAGCGCCAGATCGCCATTCTCGAGCCGATCCGCTGGCAGGGCTACACCATACATCTGGGCATGGCGGGAAAGCCTGGCACCGATACTTTGCCTCTTTTACAGATCACCGTCAAAAAGGATCCGGGCCTGCCTTTGATACTGCTCGGTAACAGCGTACTCTGCCTCCTGATGATTTGGTACTTTCCGCAAATTCGTAAGATTCGAAACGGAGGACAAAAGTAATGAAACGATCAGCCCTTCTGTTCTGTTCCCTGATGATCTGGTTGCTGGCCTGTGTGCCGGCATTCGCATTGGTGAATAATGTTCCGGTATCGCGGCCGGCGATAACCGTCACTGGTGAAGTCAAGCGGCCCCTCAAGCTGACTGTTGAGGACCTGGCCCGCTTCCAGTCGGTGGAGATTCAGCTAAACGAGGTCAATCGCGATCGGAGTTTTCATGGCGTTTTTCGTCACCAGGCGGTGCCCCTGCGTCACCTGCTCGATATGGCTCAAATTGTCAAGCAGGACTCGTCTTTCAACAAGGAGATCGATCTCGCCATTCGAGTGACTAACGCATCTGGTGAGCAGGTGATTCTGTCCTGGGGTGAGGTCTTTTACAGTAATGCAGGCGAAGTGGCCATCGCTTTTGCCGCCACTCCGGTTAAACCGATGATGACCGATGCCAAGTGTCAGTCTTGCCACGGACCGGAGGTCTTTCAGTCGGTTTACGATGTCTATCAACGTTCAGCCAAGCTGCCCAAGCTGCTGATTCGCAGTGACTTCTATAGCGACCGCTGTCTGGAGGAGGTGACCCGCATCGAGGTTCTCGATCTGCATCCGGCGATCAAGGTCGACCGCAAGGTTAAGCTGCAATCCGACGAACCGCTGATTACCGGGGCCGTCGAAAAGGAACTTAAGATCTGCTGTCTGAAGAAATATCCGCAGATCGAGGTGCGTAAGAAGGTGGTCGGGGTGCATATGGGTTATCACGGCCTGCACAACTATGTTGGTGCCCCTCTGGTCAAGTTGCTGGAAGCGGCCGGCGCCGGAAACGATCTGACCAAGGGAGTGATAATTTCGGCTCCGGACGGTTACCGGGCGTTTTTCTCCCTTGGCGAGTTGCAATTGGCTGACAAGGGGCAGCGCATTATCCTGGCCAAAAGCGACAACGGCAAGCTCCTTAAAGGAAAGCGCGGAGGTAAATTCCGCATGATCGTTCCTGACGAGTTGGTTGACGATCGGGATGTGCTGGCCGTTGATCGCATCGAGGTAGTTGATCTCAAGCCGCAGGCCAGGATCTCGGTCATCGGGATGGGCCCCGGCGATACAGACCTGATTACTCTGGAAGCCATCGGTGCCCTGGCCCGGGCCGACGTGCTGGTGGCGCCGGCCGATATCGTCAAGCGCTTCGCTCCTTATCTCGGCGACAAACCGAACCTGTTTGATCCCTTGTTGCTTATCCAGCATATGTTCCGCAAAGCTCATCCGGATATGGACCCGGCCGCGGCGGAAAAACTCTGCAGTGCTGAACGCACCGCCGGGGTGGCGAAGATTCGGCAAGCCCTCGATGAAGGCAAGAATGTGGCCTTTCTCGACTGGGGCGATCCTCTTATCTATGGAAGCTCGCGCTGGATCCGTGCCTTTTTCGAGGATGATGAGCTGGAAACGGTGCCGGCTTTGAGTTCCTTCAATGTGGCCAACGCCATGATTCAGCGGGATATCGGTGCCGGCGGCTCGATTGTCATTACGGTGCCGAGTGGTTTGCAGGAAAATCCGCAGTTGCTGGCGGCGCTGGCCAAGAGCGGAGATACCCTGGCCATCTTCATGGGCCTGCAGCAGTTCCAGGAAATGCAGGGTCTGTTCAATGAACACTATGCCGCTGATACTCCGGTGTCTCTCGTCTACAGTGCCGGCATCGCCGGCAGCGAACGGTTGCTGCGCACCACCCTGCAAGAGGCGGTTGGTGAACTGGAGGCCGATCCGGAAAAATTCCTCGGTTTAATCTACATGGGGCCGCGTCTCAATCAGCGCTTCGGGGAATGTAAATAGGCTGACCGCTTAAGCAACGTTAGCTTGTAGGGTATAAGCGATAACAGGGGCAGGTTCGCGGCGATGGTGATCGACTGGTGCGAGCCTGCCCCTTTTGTTGAGTGAGAAGGGATTAAGATGAATTATTGGTATCGGTTTATACTGTTGGTTTTATTGTTGTCCGCCTTGATCGTTCCTTGTCAGGCGGCGACCGAGTCGGTAGTAACGGTTACGGGACTGGTAAAGCATCCCCAGCGTCTGGCTCTGGAGGATCTGGCCAATTACCGGTCGTTGACGGTGCGTAACACCGAGGTTGCCAGTGGCGGTGCTTTTAACGGTGTTTTTTCCTATCAGGGGATACCGCTACAGCATTTGTTGCAGGCCGCCGGCGTGGCCAAGGAAGGGGGCGATTTCAGCAAAGCCATCGACCTGGCCATCGAGGTGCGCAATCGACAGGGGCAACGCACTTTGCTTTCCTGGTCAGAAGTGGCCTACGGGCGACCAGGGGATGTGATTGTCGCTTTTAGCGCTAAATCGTTGCTGACCAAAGGCCAGACATCGCCAACTGTTATGATCCTGCTTAAGCTGGTGGTAGCGAACGATTTTTATGCGGATCGTTGCCTGACGGATATTATCAGTATCGAGGTGCTTGATCCGACCGTAGGTGCCGAAATCCGGCGGCTGTCGTGGGCAGATGCACCGTCGTTTACTGCACAAGTAATGACTAAGATCGTCTGGGGTGGAGCCCGCTTTGATGGTGTGCAACATTTTTCCGGTACGCCGTTGGTGGATGTGTTGCGTAAGGCCGGGGTGGTCGATGATCCTCAGGCTACCTTTCTGGTGACATCTCATGACGGTTATCGTTCGCTATTGTCCTATGGGGAGCTGTTCTGGTCACCCCTTGGCCGACGGATTCTGTTGGCCGAGAATATGGCTGGTCAGCCCCTTGGGAAAAAGGCTGAACGGTGGTTGGTGCTGCCCGATTCGTCAGCTAACCGCTATGTTCGTGACGTGGCGACCATTGAGATGCTAATCCCTTGCCATGTCCCGAAGCTGACCGTCATCGGGGTCGGCCCGGGGGACACCTGCATGATTACTCTGGAAGCTCTTTCCGCTCTGGCTAGAGTCGATGCGGTGGCCGCTCCAGGGGATATTCAGCGTCGATATGCCCCTTATTTAACCGGCAAAAAAATACTCTTCGATCCCTTCGCCCTCGCCAAGCGCGACGATGATACGCCCCTGTCCAAGGCGGAGCGGAGGCGGCTGCGGGAGGAAGA
>CAZKQY010000336.1:0-1852 GCA_964555005.1 uncultured Syntrophotalea sp.
CCGTCCAATGCCCAGGATTTGAGTTGCGGCAGACGCTCGATGCGGGTCCGGCAGTCCAGCGCCGGTCCCTTGGCTACCTTGCGGGGCAGCAAGTGCAAAGCGCCGCGCAAAGTGCCGGGCCAATGTGATGGGGTTTTGAGTAACTGAGTTGGATCGGTTTTCAGGGCCAGCAGCTGCTGAACCGTTGGCAGGGTGTCGCGAAACAGAAAGCGGGTCCGCTCCAGGGTGCCGAACAGATTGCCCAGCATGGGGAAGGCGCAATCTTTGACCCGGGTAAACAGTAGGGCCGGTCCGCCGGATTGATAGACCCGGCGTTGCACGGCGGCAATCTCCAACTCGGCGTCGAGTTCGGTGTCGATGCGAAGCAGTTGGCCGGTTTTTTCCAGGTCGTGCACGCATTCGCTGAGGTTTCGATAGCCCATGGTTTGGTTTCCTGGTGAGAGGTTTTAGGGCCAGTTTGCCGGGCCGCAGGGGAGCCCCCTGAACCTTTCTAAGACTTATTATCACGCGGAGACGCGGGGACGCGGAGAAACCCAGTTTTGTCCTGCTCCGTGGTCTCCGCGTCTCGAGTGAGCGTAGTGAACGGGCGTGAGGCAGATTTTACCTTTGTTTTGGTTTAAGGAATGGATACAGAAAAGGGGGCCAAAGCCCCCTTTTCCTTGAATCTATGATTGCTCGATGAGGCCGATCAGATGCTGTCGAGGATTTCCTGCTTTTTAGCGCGGAATTCCTGGTCGTTGATCAGGCCCTTGGCTTTAAGCTGCTGCAGAATCTGCAGGCGTTGCTCGATCTTGTCGAGACCGGTCGGGGCAGCGGGAGCCACTGCTGCAGGGGCGGCCGCGGGTGCCGGTGCACCGGTTGCCGGAGCTTGTTTCATCTGCTCGATGGTCTGCTTCATTTCCTGCAGTTCGCTGCGCATCCGCTGCTGTTCAACTTCAAGCTGGGCGCTTTCTTCCCGTACTTCGCTGGCTTCGCGGAAGGCATCCTTGGCCGTTTCCTTGGCCTCTTTCTTCTCCGCCATGGCGGACTTCCAGAGCTCCGGGTTGGTGTTCAATACCAGCCAGTCGTGACGCTCGCGACCGTCGATGGTTTTTAACTCCAGGCCCGCCTCGGGCATGATCTGCCAGGTCTTGATTGGCCTTCTAGGATTCGGCGGGGTGTATTTACGGCTGCCGGGAATCAGAGGATACATGCGGCGTTCGGTATTTTCGACATAAGTCTCATGCAGGGTACCGATAATCAGATTGAATTGGCCGTTTTCCACAAAGGCGCGATAGGTGGAGATAGAACGGTCTTTGGCGAAGGAAACGAGCCCTCGGTGAATGCCGGCAATGGCAAAGGTCACGTCTTCGCGGGGGCCAGACTGGGCCAGACCGGTGCTGATGGCTTCGCCAAGAATCTCCAGTTCCTTGAAGGTGAAGACCGCTACCGGTTTATCGTCGCCCTCAAATTGCACATCCAGCGAGCCGAGCATGTTGCGAATTCGTTCGGCGGAAAGGTTGGCCGGATGTTCGTTGGGCGGGGGCTTAGTGGTGCCGCGATCCTGCGATTCGATGCGCACAAACTGGTCACGGTGTTTCCAGATGACGGAGCTGATGTCGGCCTTGTTGCCGCCCAGCAAGGTCGCACCGCAGCCGGAAAGGATAAGAACCAGAAAAGCTGCGAGAATGATGCGCCCGAACAGCGCTTTGTCTTTGCCGAGAACAGCCTTGCGCCTCATTGCGGTCTCCTTTGATTGAATAGAAATAAGTAACGATCAACAGCTATCCGATAATAATGTTGAACCTGTTGCAGGTCAAACAGTTTTTGGTTTTTCGGGTTTGTCTTGTCGCAAAAAAGCGGGCCGGTTTCC
>CAZKQY010000337.1:0-3965 GCA_964555005.1 uncultured Syntrophotalea sp.
CCAAGGAATGGGTGTAGCGGGTTTTGCCCTGCTCGATGGCTGTAACGGCTCGGCGGACAATAGGTGCCGGAGTTGCCAGGTCGGATTCGCCAAGGCAGAGGTAGATAATGTCGCGGCCAGTCGCTTCTAGGGCTTGGGCTCGTTCCATGACCTCCATAGCTAGAAAGGGGGTCACGCTGTTGGCGCGGTGGGAATAATGCAGGGGCATGGTTGTATCCTTTGCCGATGGAGTTAGCGTCTGCCATATTTGCTGGCCGGTACCGCCCGTTTGAAGGCCCAGGCCTCGACCTTTTTGATCTGTTCGGCCATGGTTATGGACAGAGGCACCGTGCGACCGATAGCCTCCATAAGGTCTTGCTGGTTCATGGGTCGCCCTTGAGCCAGGGCCTCAAAGGAGGCTCCGGTCACCGCCTGTTCGATTTCTGCGCCGGAAAAACCTTTGGTTGAATGGGCTAACATCGATGGCGAGAAGGTTGTTGACTGGAAATCTCGCTTCTGCAGGTGGATGTTGAAGATTTCTTCCCGTTCTTCGACGCTGGGTAGAGCGATGTAGAAAATCTCGTCGAAGCGGCCTTTGCGCAGCATTTCGGCCGGCAGTAATTCGATGGCGTTGGCCGTGGCGGCCACAAACACCGGCGTGCGTTTTTCCTGCATCCAGGTAAGAAAATAGCCGAGCACACGGGAGGCCGAGCCGCCTTCTGACTTGAAGCCCTGGCTGGAGATGCCGGCTTCGATCTCGTCGATCCACAGTACGCAGGGGGAGAGGGCTTCAGCCAAGGTGCAGGCTTGACGCAGGCTGCTTTCCGGTGAGCCGTAGGTCCCTTCGTAGACGGTAGCCATGTCGAGGCGCACCAGAGGCAACTGCCAGCGAGCGGCGATGGCTTTGACAAACAGGCTCTTGCCGCAGCCGCTGATGCCCATCATCAGGACTCCCTTGGGCAGGTTGTTGCCGGAGGCCAGTTCTTCGGCACCAAAGGCTTGCTCCCGTTTAGCCATCCAGTGTTTGAGGTTTTCCATGCCGCCGACCTGGTCGGCATCGAGCTCGTTGTCGACGAATTCCATAATTCCGGTACGGGCCAGCAGTTGTTTCTTATCCTGAAACAGGGCAGTACGAATTGTTTCGGCGTCAGCATCCTTAGTGACTCGGGCCAAGCGCAGGGCTCCGTCGATATCTCGCAGATCAAGGCCTTGAGCGGCCAGGGTCAGACGGTTTAGATCGTCATCGCTGGTGATTATCCGTCCCAGCGTCGGGTCCTTGTCACGGTGGGCTTGCAGATAACCGCGAATCTCGGCCCGGTCGGGCAGGGGATGATGCAAAATGGTGAAGCAGGGCTGCAGCTCCGGCGGAATGTTTGCCTTCGGGCAGAGCAGCACCAGCATCTTGCCGGCGACACGGCGCTGGCTGGCAAAGTCTTTTAACAGGCGCTGGATCAAAGGGTTGTCCTGCCAGAACCAATGCAGGTCCTTGAAGATGTAGATGCCGCGTCCTTCTTGGCAGACAGACCAGGACAGGGCCTGTAGCGGATCGTTGGTGTCTTGCTCGCCGGGAAAACCGCTGGTGCAAGTCCATACGCGAGGCTCCGGCATATCCTTGAAACCCTGTTGCAGATAGCGGCCCAACAACGATTCGCTACGCTGTTCGTTGCTGGTGGCGATTAACAACAGGGGCGTGCCGGCGGTCAGCAGACGAATAAAGGTAGCGGAATTAAGCAATGGATCCATGGCAAGACTCCAGAAAGAGAGTTAGTTTTCATCCGGAAACGGCCCTTTTCCCCAATCTCGGCGTCAATCCGCACCCTTGTTTGTGCGGCGTAAGCAGCTACGCCTCCGCGCAAGGGCTTGATTTCCTTGACCTTGGGGGAAATTGCTCGTTTCCCATATGAAAACTGCGCTGTGTCCATCCGAAGTTTCCGGATGGACACGAGCTAGTCGGTGTTTATGACCAGCAGATTAGTCTATCGGGGGTAAAATGTCTACGGATGCCTGTACGCCCACTGGGAGCTGTCCTGGCAGGCCTACAAGAGAGCGAGTTTGCTTGCATTCTGGCCGAAAATAGGCTAATTTCTGCCCCGTAAAGGCACTCGGTGCCATCTTTTATATATATTAGACGCGGCTGTCTTGCTGCTGCTGTGTTCCGAAATCTGCCAAGTCAGAGGTGTGTTCCATGCGTTATTCCCAATATTTTCTCGCCACGCTGAAGGAAACCCCGGCTGATGCCGAGATTGTCAGCCATCAGCTCATGCTGCGGGCCGGCATGATTCGCAAGGTCGCCACGGGCATCTATAACTATTTGCCGTTTGGGTTGCGCGCCGTGCGCAAGGTAGAAGAGATCGTTCGTCAGGAAATGGAGCGAGCCGGAGCTCTGGAAATGCTCATGCCGATGGTTATTCCGGCTGAGTTGTGGCAGGAATCCCAGCGCTGGGAACAATATGGCAGGGAACTGTTGCGCCTTAAGGATCGCAAGGACAGCGAATTCTGTCTGGGACCCACCCATGAGGAGGTGGTTACCGATGTGGTGCGAAATACGGTGCGCTCCTACCGGCAGTTACCCCTCAATCTGTATCAAATTCAGTCCAAGTTCCGCGATGAGATTCGGCCCCGTTTCGGTTTGATGCGCGGCCGTGAATTTATCATGAAGGATGCTTATTCTTTCGACCTCGACGAGGCCGGTGCGGATATCGCCTACGAAAAGATGTTTCAGGCCTATCGTCGAATATTTGAACGCTGCGGTCTGAAGTTTCGGGCGGTGGAAGCCGATACCGGGAATATCGGTGGGTCTTCCTCCCACGAATTTATGGTCCTGGCTGATTCGGGCGAGGATGCTATCGTTTCCTGTGACAGTTGCGAGTACGCTGCCAATGTGGAGAAGGCCGAATTGATTGCAACGGACGCAGCGATGCCGGAGCCAAGGTTGGAATTGCAGCAGGTGAGCACCCCGGGTCGGAAGTCGGTGCTGGAAGTGACGGATTTTCTCGATGTTTCGCCTCAGAAATTGGTCAAAACCTTGATTATGCAGACCGATGACGGCCAGACGGTGGCGGTGCTGCTGCGCGGCGACCGGGAGCTGAACGACATCAAGCTTTGTCGTCTGCTCGGTTGCAATGAGGTGACCCTGGCCGGCGAAGAGGTTGTGCAGCAGGCTACCGGCGCACCGAGCGGTTTTGTCGGTCCGGTCGGGCTCAAGCTACGACTGCTGGCCGACCAGGAAGTGGCGACCATGGCCGATTTCATCGTTGGTGCCAACGTTGTTGATAGCCATTATATAGGGGTTAATTTGCAGCGGGACTTTACCGTTGAGGCTTTTGCCGATTTGCGTCTGAGCGTCGCTGGTGATCCCTGTCCTCGCTGCACAGGTCAGCTGGAGAGTTGGCGGGGCATTGAGGTTGGCCACATCTTTAAGCTCGGCACCAAATATTCCGAAGCGCTGCGTGCTACCGTTCTCGATGATCAGGGCCAGGATCGGGCGCTGTTTATGGGCTGCTACGGCATAGGCATTGGTCGTACGGTGGCATCGGCCATCGAACAAAACCACGACGATAATGGTATCGTTTTCCCGCTGCCCATCGCCCCCTTCCAGGTTTTGATCACCGTGGTCAACCCCAAGGACGAAGCGGTTCTGCAGGCATCGGAAGATATTTATCAGGCATTACAGCAGGCCGGCATCGAGGTGCTGCTGGACGACCGGGACGAGCGAGCAGGTAGCAAGTTCAAGGATGCTGATTTACTCGGTATTCCTCTGCGGCTGACAATAGGGTCTCGCGGACTCAAGGAGGAAGTGGTGGAATTGCAGCGGCGCAGCGATGGTGAGCGGACCATGTTGCCTTTGGCGGAGGCGGCTCAACGTCTTGCCGAACAGGTTCGTCAAGCCTTGATGCAGTCGCAAAAAATGCTCACGTCGCTTGTGCGATAGAGCGACCCATTCGGCAGATGCCGGAGTTGTCGCCTTCGTAGAGACCCCGCAGGTG
>CAZKQY010000338.1:0-2105 GCA_964555005.1 uncultured Syntrophotalea sp.
TCTTCGGGAATACCGGGTCCGTCGTCAGCCACACGAAATCCCACCTCGCCCCCGTCAGAAAACCAGGCGAGCCTCACCCGTCCACCGGCGGCGGTGGCCTGCACGCCGTTGCGCACCAGATTCACCAACGCCTGCTCCAGGCGTACCCGGTCGACCGCCAGCAACGGGGCCGGTTGCAGCCCGGAAAGAATCAGGGAGACCCCTTTACCCTCGGCCTCGTCGCGAACCTGAGAGGCTGCGCATTCGGCGATGTCGGCCAAAGTCGTCGGGCGCAGCCGCAGTCGATTGCCCCGACCGAAATCGAGCAACTGCCTCACGATGTGTTCCATGCGTTGCACGGCATCGCGGATTTCGCAAAAACTCCGGGCGACCTGCTCGGGCAGGTCCGTCCGACGCAGCATGCGCTGGGCCTTGCCTGTAACCACGCTCAGAGGCGTACCCAGCTCATGGGCCACTCCGGCTGCTAACTGCCCGATGGCCGCCATCTTCTGCGTCAGCTGCAGCCGTCGCTCAAGCCGTACCTTCTCCTCGCGCTGTTCTCCCAGCTCCTCTTCGGAGCATTCGATGCTGTCGAGCATGGCATTCATCCCAAAAGCCAACTGGCGCACTTCCCTTGGTCCCACCAGCGCCGCGCGGTGATAACGGTCGCCGCCTTCGATGCGCGCCATGCTCTGCACCAGCAGACTGAGATTGCGTCCGATCACCCGGTGATGGCCATAGACGACGATGCCCAGCAGCAGAAGGGAAAGCAGGATCAACAGAACCAGGGCCTGTCGATGGACCTGTTGAATGTAATCCTGGAAATCGCGCCCCTCGCGTGTGAGTTGCAGCAGCCCGACATTGCGGCCGACCGAATCGGACAGGGGGACGAAATAGGAAAAGACCTGCTTACCGTCTGCCTCTTGATAGCCGCCCGTGCGATTGCCGGCGGCCAGCTCCATCAGATGCCGGCTTCTCACTTCCGGCTCGTGTGGCCCGCTGGCGGCGACCTTACGCCCCTGTTCATCGAAGACATAGGCCCCGTAGACCCGCCCGAAGCGAAAGACCGAGGAGAGAGTCTGGGCAAGACTCCCCTTCTGCCCGTGTTCTATCGCATACTCCAGTGGCCCACGGATGGCGCGGGCGATTAGTTCGATATCCTCCTGCATCCGCTTTTCGCCCTGCATTTCGAGCCGCTGCAGGCTGTAGTATCCGGCAGCGGTCAGCACTCCGATCAGCGGAAGCACCAGGAAAAGCAGGAGGGAAACCCGCAGGCTCAGGCCTTGGAGCAGTGTCCGGAACTTCATCGCAACCCCTTTCAGAAAATGAACATGTCGCATATTTGCACAACATTGCTCTTCCGTCAACCCAGGGGGGTGAACTTCACACAATGAAAAATTGTCCTGTTTTTCCAGTGGTTTGTAGATTATTTCGGGCTAGGCAGGCCATTTGGCAAGCCTCTTGCGTAGTAGTCAGATGTATCGCCCGATTCGTTTCGCCACGCCAGATAGGCAATTGTTGGCGCAGGGTCCGAAAGGATTCGAGTTTTTGCGCTGTTCTTCGAAACCGCTCATTTGCAAGGAGATCACACACGATGAAAAAGTTCGCTGAAAAAACCCGAAAAACCCTTTTCTTTACCGTCCTCGCGGCAGCTTTGGCCATGATAGCTGTTCCGGCCATGGCCCAAACCGGCGGCGGCAATGCCGGGCAGGGCGCTACTCAACAGAGCATGGAGGGACAACAGCGGCACTTCGATGAGTCGACTCTTAAAAAGTTCGCCATGGCGAATGTCGAACTGGGCAAGATCCAAAACGATTTCGCCCAGAAGCTGCAGGGCACACAGGACCAGGAAAAAGCAATGGCGCTGCAGAAAGAAATGGGTGAAAAAATGGTGACGACCGTTCAAAACAAAGGGCTCGATGTTGAAACCTACAACGCCATCGCCAATCAGATGAGTGTCGATGAGCAGTTGAGAAGCAGGTTGGAGAAGATGATCCGGCAAAAGCGGGGCAATTAACCTACGGCTTGCCGGAAAACGATTCACCGTTTTGGGTAAATAGAGAAAAGGCGAGCGGGAACCGTTCGCCTTTTCTTTGGTTGTTTGCCCAGCGGAGCTGGCAAACCCG
>CAZKQY010000339.1:0-2527 GCA_964555005.1 uncultured Syntrophotalea sp.
GATCTTGTCGTTGCCGCCCGCCAGGATTTCTCGCAGCGCCTCGGGGGTAATTTTGCTTTTGGGAAAGAAGACCAGATTCATGGCGGTCACCGGCCGCCCCCCCATGGCGAACACATCGGATAGGGCGTTGGTCGCAGCAATGGCCCCGAACAGGAAAGGGTCGTCTACCAGGGGGGTGATGATGTCCGTGGTCTCTACCAGAGCGCAATCGTCCGCGATGCGAAAGACGCCCGCGTCATCGGCGGTATCCAGACCCACGAGCAGATTCGGGTTGGTGTCGCCGAACAGACCGGACAAGGCTGATTCTAGGCCCTCCGGGCCTAGTTTGGCAGCTCAACCGGCCGCTTTCACCATGTGCGTGAGTTTTATTTTTTGCTGGGTCATATCAAATACTTTCCGCAGGAACTATTTTCCAGGCTGTGCTGGAGGCATTCGGGGTATAGGGTAACGGTGGATTTATTGCCCTTGGTCGATTTCTGTCTTTATTTTCCCCAGCACCTCGTCAGCATCAAAGCTGAATTGTTGCGCTGCTTCCCCGAGTGGCAGGAAAAGGGCCTGGCAGCAGACACAGACTCCCGTTTCCGCCTCCAGCGTTTTGAATATTTTTAGTGTTTCAGGATATTGCCTGATGATCTCAAGAAGTGTCATCTCTGAGGTTATGGACGCAGCTTTTTCGCTCAAGAGTTTTGTGCCTCGCTGCATTGGTTGACCGGGACGTCATCTTTGAGCCAGGTTCGATGCGCCTGGGGTATGTGAGCGATGATTTCCATGATCTGGGTAGCCGGTGTAGGTCGGGCGAGCTGACCTGCCAGTCGGTTGATGCGCATGGCGGCAACAGCGGCCATATTAATGTGGGCTCCGCTGTCGATGAGGGTCGAGACCAGGCCGGTCAGGGTATCCCCCGTACCTCCGATGGCTTCGAGCATTTCTACCATAGGACTGTCGACTGATTCAAGGATTCCATTACTATCCGCCAGACAATCTTTTTTCCCTTTGATCAGGAGATATCGGGCGGCGTTACGGTGTTTGTAGGCCCGGGCGATGAGATCGAGAACCAGATTGTCTTCGTGCAGTATGAATCCCCGTGTATAGAAGGGATGGGGTGCTTGTTCGTCGGCCAGGAAGGCAAGTTCCCCCACATCGGGGGTAAAAAGATCATAGTCAGCGGCGGCTCCGCTCATTTTTGCCATATACATGAATCCTGCGTCGGCGATAAGTTGCGGCCGCCGGGGCATGGCGCTGATGGCGCTCTGCAACCGTTTGTGCCAAGGGATAAGGGGTTGCAGGTAGTGAAAGGTGATGGTTTGAAAGGACCTTTGCGGCAGTACCTCGGTTAAATGGGCATACAGACGCCGGCTTCCCTTGCCGGTTCCCGTATCGCCTACCAGGTAGGCGTAGGGCGCCGGCTGTCCCAACACTTCAGCAATTTTCACCGCTGCGGCAAGGAGGGCCGGTGTGCCCCGGTTGATGGAAATGGTTTTTGCACCGATGTGCAGCTGCTCTTCTTTCAGCTTGACCTCGCCTTCTACGATGGGAAAGTCGGTGGAAGGGACGGTACCTACTATACAGAGCATTGGCGTGTAATCTCCTCATAGGCAAGCTGCAGTGCGTAGCCGCAGAGCGTGTGGCCGATTTCACGGGGACTCGGCGTTTCGGTCAGGGTTTTTCCCACCATGGACGCAGCCAGATAAGGCACATCGGGACAGCCACCGCCGGATATGTTGACGATGGTGTTGGTTTCTTTGTCCACGGTTAATTTCATGTTGGCTGCTCGGACCATGATGTATTTGCCGAAATCTTTAATCTGAAAAATGTCAACGGGCTGCAGAAGCGGGCTGGTGACGGGTACGGTTTTCAGCGGCGGCAGTCCTTCTGCGGTCAGGGTGCGCACAATATTCAATTGTTCGATCAGGGGGAATTCAATGACCAGATCGCACCCCTGGCGGATTTCCGCAGGCGGCCCCATGACCCGGATCTCCCATCCTTGTTGCTTCAGCAGAGTCTCCGCCCGAATCACTTCGCTGGTATTTTCAAAGACGAGAATCCCCCGACCTTGATTTTCGGGATCGGGGGATTCTCCTGGCGCCCCAGGGGAGGGGTTTTTTTTCTGTTGGTTTTTCCCTTTGAAAAAGTCGAAGAGAGCCACAGGATTAGCCTTTTTCTAGCGTTATGGTGAATTCATCTGAGGAGTCGCTCATATCTGCAATCACCCATCCTCCGTTGGTCGCAGCCCGGCAGACATTTTCTTTGGAAGCTTCGTTGTCTACCAGAACGATGATTTTATCTGTATTGCCTGCTTTGATCGCATCAAGGGTCATCAAGACAGGTTGGGGGCATGAGAGCCCGCGAGCATCTATTGTATTAGCCATGATCTTCTCCTTAGGCGGTTTTTTTCTTCATGGTAAATCCGATGAACAGGCAGGCCAAAATTCCGATAACAACCCCCGGAATACCATGGGGGCCGACTCCGGCAGGTGAACTGGCCAGACCGAAATTATGGCTGAAGGCGGCTCCGGCGATCATGCCC
>CAZKQY010000340.1:0-5114 GCA_964555005.1 uncultured Syntrophotalea sp.
TCTTCCTCCGTACTGAGCAACAGCGCTTCACTGTTGCGGCCTGCACGAATTAAGCCATTAGCACTGATCATCTCAGTGAAAGCCAAGCCGATACCGTAACGTCGCATAAGCAGGCGGTAAGGTAGGTCAGTGATGCCGGCCAGTGGGGCCAGCAGGATATTGTTTTTTAAGTGAAGGGAGCCGATATGCATAAAATTAAGTCAGTCTCTGCATAAAAAATATGCAATTTAGCACGGCAAGGGCCGAAGAGGAATAAAAAATAGGCTAGTGTCCTGTTAGGTTAGTCGTGTCAATTAATTCTGAGGCATTTTGGTTGCTGTCAAGGCGCGCCGACGCAGGCCTGGCCTGAGCTAAACCGAGGAGGTGTAACGCAGACAGCGGCTAAAAGGACCAGAATTAGAAGAAAGGATTAACCGTACAGGGCACTGGGCCGCAAAATCCGGTTGCGGTATCTATTTGTGCTGGATGTTGTAAAAAACCCGTATTTTCAGTATATTGTTATCGCGATTTATTAAAATTCGGATAGTTTCATTGCACAGATTTCATTACCCATGCGCGGCTCGAGAAATCAAGGTTTGCACGGTTGCCAAGCAGCCGGTTTTTCACGAAGGAGCACAACGATGGCAGGTCTGAAAGATATTCTCCATAAAAAAATACTGGAACAACGGCCGCGGGTCAATCAGTTGCGAAAAGAATATGGCCATGTGCTATTTGATCAGGTCACTATCGGCCAGGTTCTCGGCGGTGCTCGAGGCGTTAAATGTCTGGTCACCGATATCTCTCATCTTGATCCTGAAGAAGGGGTGCGTTTTCGCGGGCGTACCATCCCCGAGACCTTTGATGTTTTGCCTAAGGCGCCCGGTTCCGTCTACCCTTATGTTGAAGGATTCTGGTATTACCTGCTGACTGGCGAGGTGCCGACTGAGCAGGAGACTCTTGAGGTCGTGGCTGACTTTCAGCGCCGCCAACAGATTCCCCAGTATGTATTCGATTCTTTACGGGCCATGCCGCGAGATCTTCATCCCATGGCCATGCTGTCTGCAGCGGTAGTGCTCATGCAGGGGGAGTCGGTTTTTGCCCGACGCTATACTAAAGGCATGAGTAAGCTTGATTATTGGGATCCCATGTATGAAGATGCCAGTAATCTGCTCGCCAGACTTCCGGGTATTGCTGCCTTCATTTATCGTCTTAAGTATCGCGATGACACACAGATCGTCGCTGATGTTCACCTTGATCTGGGGGGGAATTTTGCTCATATGATGGGCATCGAGGCCCCTTATGACGATCTGGCGCGGATGTATTTTATCCTTCATTCGGACCACGAATCGGGTAATGTTTCGGCTCATACAACCCGGTTGGTAGCTTCTGCCCTGGCCGATGCCTATTATAGTTTTTCTGCCGGCATTAACGGTTTGTCCGGTCCCCTGCACGGCCTTGCAAATCAGGAGGTGCTGCGCTGGATTCAGGGGGTCATGGCAAAGCTAGGGGGCAAGTTGCCGAGCGAGGCGGAATTGAGCGATTTTCTGTGGCAGACCCTGAATAGCGGGCAGGTTATCCCCGGCTATGGTCACGCCGTATTGCGCCGAACCGATCCACGTTTTACCGCTCAGATGTCCTTTTGCGAAAAGCATTTGGCCGATGATCTGATGTTTCAATTTGTACAGATGATTTATCGAGTGGCGCCCAAGATTCTAAAGGAACATGGCAAAGCTCGAAATCCCTGGCCTAATGTCGATGCTCAATCCGGGGTTATACAATGGCACTTTGGAGTAACCGAATACGATTTCTACACGGTGCTCTTTTCCGTCGGTCGAGCTATCGGGGTGTTGGCTAATATCACCTGGGATCGGGCTTTGGGTTACCCGCTGGAACGGCCCAAATCCGTTACCCTTGCTATGCTGGAGGCAGCGGTAAAAGGCAGCTGATTTTTTCTTGCTTATAGTTTGAATCTGTTTTTCCCGGGGTCCCTTTTTGCAAGGGGACCTTTTTTTGATACCGGGAATTTGTCGGACTTGACGGGTCGAAAAGAAAAATTGGCTGTTAGAGACCAGATTTTCGTGCATTTGAGAGGGAATCGCAGGGCTGTTTTACGAAAATTTTCTAGAGCGATCGTTTCGCGCCAGGTCAAGCAGAACGGGTGAAGGGGGCGGGGTGATTGATCGCGGCATTGAATATGCAAAGTACCGGTTGAACGTTCGCACATTTGCTGTCAACCCTGAAGGAAAGTGTCTGGAGGTTTGGTCCTGTGAAAAATGCACTGGTGGTCGATGACAAGAAAGAGAACCGCCGGCAGGTGGCAGAAGCGCTGGTTCGTTATGGGTTTACTGATATTATTGAAGCGGAAAACGGCCAGCAGGCCGTGGAATTGGCCGTGAGCCACAAGCCAATATTGATTGTGATGGATGTCGGCATGCCTGTTATGGATGGGATCACAGCTGCTGAAAAAATAAGCATAAAGGCGCCTGCACCCATCGTGTTGTTGACGGGGAAAACAGATGCGCAGACCGTAGAGCGCGCACGTCTGGCCGGGGTGATGAGTTATGTGGTCAAGCCCTTTCGCGAAGAGCAGTTTTATCCGGCGGTCGATTTGGCTATTCATCATTTCGTTTGCGAATCAAGTTTGCGGGATGAAGTAGACAAGCTCAAAGAGACTTTGGAAACCCGTAAAGTGATTGAAAAAGCCAAGGGGTTGTTGATCAAAAATGGTCTTTCCGAGGATGACGCTTACCGGCGTATTCAGAAGATGGCCATGAATAATCGCAAGAGCTTGCGGCAAGTGGCTGAAGCTATTCTGCTGACCGACGGCATGGTCGGTTGATGTCCACTGCCACTCTCAATCTATGTAACCTACCTCCTTGGGCTATTGCCTCACGCCATTTCAACCGTCGGCCGCAGAGTTTGAAAATTCAGGGGGTTCGCCAGACTAATCGACTGTTATTCAAGCGTCTTGAACAGGAGCCCTGTTCGGCAAAACGGGCGGCGATTTTTAATGATTTTATGGATGTGACTTTTCAGCTGCATCAATGGCAGCAGCAGAAGTCGGTTGGTGGGCGCAAGAGTCTCAAGAACAGTTATCTGCGCTTTTTGCGGGGCTGGATGTTCGATTCCAACGGCCGAGAGGGCGCGGTCCTTAAGGGCTGGGTCGAAAGCCGTTTCGGGTTACATCCGACCTTTCATGCCGCCCCCATCGGGGATTCCCAATCGGAAGAATATTTTCACTATCTAGTCGAACGTATGCGCGGTGCTGCTCGCACCAGCGCTATTCATCAGCAATTTGATGTGCTCTACGAATTTACTCAGTACGAATTGAGTCGACGGTTTCCTGAACAAAAGCATTTCACCCTATATCGGGGGGTATATGATTTCAATGAACATATTATTCTAGAACAGATCGACAAGCATCATTGTCTGATGCGACTCAATAATCTCAATTCCTTTACCGGCGATTTCGAGCGGGCCTGGGAATTCGGTAGTCGCGTGCTGAAGACCGAAATTCCTCTGGCTAAAATCGTCTTTTTTAATGGCCTGCTACCCACGGCTCGGTTGCAGGGTGAGGAGGAATATCTGGTGATCGGTGGCGAATACGAAGTCGAGGTAATGATCGGTGGTTGATCCGGGGCGTCCGACATGGCACCGGGAAGACATCGTGGCCCGGGCTCAAGCTTCATTTTTGGGGCTGGCTCTGGGGGATGCTCTGGGAGCGACCACGGAATTTCTGCTGCCCGGGGAGATTCGCTATCGGCACAAGGTGCATAATAAGATCATTGGTGGAGGCTGGTTGAACCTTAAAGCCGGCCAGGTTACCGATGACACGCAGATGAGCCTGTGCATCGCCCGGGCAATCGACGAAAAGGGAGGTTGGGATCGGGTTCGTATCATGGAACTGTTTGCCGAATGGCTGCAAGGTCGTCCCGTCGATATTGGCGCTACCTGCCGCCGTAGTATCAGTCGTTATATCATCAAGGGGGAGCTCGGCAAGGAATACAGCGACTGGGACGCCGGCAACGGCGCCGCCATGCGTATGGCGCCGGTGGCCTTGTTTGCACTGGGCGACGAAGCGCTGCTCAGGGAGCAGGCTCTTGACCAGGCCCGCCTGACCCACAATAACAAGCTGTCTGATGCCGCTTGTATAACCATCGGTCGCTTGGTTCAGCAGGCTATCCTGGGTGCGAATCGCCCGGCATTGCACAAGATTGTTCGGGAATTGATCAGCGAATGTCCAAAATTCCAGTGCATTCGTTATCGGGGAGGCGCTTCGGCTTATGTGGTGGAGACCCTGCAGACCGTTTTTCACTATTTCTTTGGTACCGCCCATTTTGAAGAATGTCTGGTCGGGGTGGTCAATCAGGGAGGCGATGCCGATACTACCGGTGCTATTGCCGGGATGATCGCCGGGGCCTTCTACGGTATGGACTCCTTGCCGAAAAAATGGCTAAAAAAACTCGATCCGGCGGTCCATAAGGAGGTCAGAGACCTTGCCGAACGTCTGGTGGAGCTGTCTCCTCTGGGGCAGCAGTTTTAACATTTGTTTAGTTTTTTGTTCGGCAATCTCGGCAGCTGAGACCGATCTTTTCAATGGTATAATCGCCAAGGTTTATGTTAGATGTGTAGACGAAGGCCATCGAACTTAGATGGCCTTTTAAGTGCCGCCGGAAAAGTGTTGACCCATTATCCCCAGGTCAGATTGCAGCTCATGAATAATTCAACAAAATCTTTGATCGACAGCCCCGTCCTGCATGAAATTGTTGGGCAGTATCAGGCTCTGCTGACCACAGTGGACGATTGGTTCTCTCGATGCCAAGCGTCCTGTGAAGGACAGATTCATTGTGTTGTTGGTTGCTCTGCCTGTTGCCGGGGGTTGTTTGATATCAGCCTGCTCGATGCTTTCTTGCTGCAGATTGGCTTCAGGGGTCTGTCCCTTGAGCGCCAGAAGTCAATTCGTGTCAAGGCCTTGGACCGGCTTCGGCAGCTGCAGGGCGATTGGCCCGAGCTGCGCCGGCCTTATCTGTTGAATCGTTGTAACTATTCAGCACCTCTCAAACCACACATTTGGATTGGGGGCGGATAGCAACTATTGAGGCAGCATAAATTGAGGTGACTTGCCCTCAAACAAT
>CAZKQY010000341.1:0-10045 GCA_964555005.1 uncultured Syntrophotalea sp.
GACTGCCTTGGAGCATACAGCCGCCATATCGGCTGAGGCTTTTGAGGAAATTCTGCCGATGTTTCGTTCCGGCGTGCTCGAAAGGGATATTGCCCTGGAACTGGAATTTGCCATGCGACGGCGGGGCGCTGAGGAAAAATCTTTTGACACTATCGTGGCCTCCGGCAGGCGCGGTGCTTTGCCCCATGGAATCGCTTCCGACAAGGCCATTGCTTCGGGCGATCTGGTGACTATTGATTTTGGTGCACGTTGGAAGGGTTACCACTCGGATGAAACGGTGACGGTCGCTGTCGGCCCTGTTTCGGCGAAGCTTCGGCAGATTTTTGATATCGTGCTTGAGGCCCATGACCGAGCCATGGACGCTCTTCGGCCCGGTGTCCCATTACGGGATATTGACGGCATTGCCCGGTCCTATATTCGCGAGCATGGTTATGGCGATTATTTTGGCCATAGCCTCGGTCATGGGGTTGGGCTCGAGGTTCATGAACATCCGGCCGTTTCTGCCCAGACCGAGGTCCTTGCGGAAGAGGGCATGGTCGTTACGATCGAACCTGGTATTTATATCCCCGACCTCGGCGGGGTGCGCATTGAAGATATGCTTTACGTAACAGCTGACAGCCATCGGCGGATAACCCGCTTGTCAAAGAAATTCAGGCTGTTGCCTGCATGATGGATCCATAATGACCCTGTTGGCAACACGGCGCAGGGCAGGGCTTGGACAGCCCGTTTTTTTTATTGTGGCAAGGAGTGAAATTTTATGGATATCAAGAACATTAAATTATTGATCAGAATGGTGACCCAAACCGACATTACCGAGTTCGAACTGGAGAGCGGTGATGAAAAGTTGGTCATTCGGCGTGGTTTGGTAGCGGTGGAGTCGAGCATGCCGTTAACCTCTATGCCTTCTGCGGCATCTTCGGTTGCTGCAGACCCTGTTGCCGTGGTAGCGGAACCAGCTGCGGTTGTGGCTGCTGATGACGGTCTTGAAGAGGTGGTCTCGCCCATTGTCGGCACCTTCTATCGGTCCCCTTCTCCCGAGTCCGACTCTTATGTTGAAGTCGGTTCGGTGGTTGAAAAGGGTCAGACGATCTGCATCGTTGAAGCGATGAAACTGATGAACGAGATAGAAGCCGAGTTCAAGTGCAAGGTGGTTAAAATTCTTAAAGAGAACGCCGAAGCTGTTGAATATGGCGAGCCACTCTTTCTGGTTGAACCCCTTTAAAACCAGGTTTCATGCATCAGGTGGCCGGTTGTAGTTTCACCAGGAAGCCAGGCGTCTGATTTTTCGGAGATGACAGCTTTATGTTTCATAAGATTTTGATTGCCAATCGGGGTGAGATTGCCCTGCGTATCATTCGTGCCTGCAAAGAGCTGGGCATCAAGACGGTTGCGGTTCATTCGGACGTTGACAGCGAATCGCTGCACGTTAAATTGGCGGATGAGAGTATTTGTATCGGCCCTGCGCCCAGTATTGCCAGTTATCTCAATATTCAGGCGATTATTAGTGCTGCCGAGGTCACCGATGCCGACGCTATTCATCCCGGTTACGGTTTTCTCGCGGAGAATGCCGAGTTTGCTGAGATCTGTGGTAAATGCGGCATTACTTTTATCGGTCCCAGCCCGGAAAATATGCGTTTGATGGGCGACAAGATTCAGGCGCGCCAGACCGTGACCAAGGTTGGAGTACCGATTCTTCCGGGCACCAAAGAAGCGGTGGAAAACATCGAGCAGGCCAAGGGGTTTGCTGCGGATATCGGTTATCCGGTTATTATCAAGGCCACCGCTGGCGGTGGCGGGCGGGGCATGAAAATCGTGCATTCCCCGGCGTCTTTGCCCAATGCCTTCGCCGCCGCTCGCTCCGAAGCCAAAGCCGGTTTTGGCAATCCCCAGGTTTATATTGAGAAGTTTTGCGAGAATCCCCGCCACGTCGAAGTGCAGATTTTGGCTGATAAACATGGCAATGTTATTCACCTAGGCGAACGGGATTGCTCTATTCAGCGCCGTCACCAGAAACTTCTTGAAGAGGCGCCCTGTCCGGTCTTGTCTCCTGAATTGCGCAAGAAAATGGGTGAATGTGCGGTGGCTGCCGCTAAGTCCGTTGATTACTCCAGTGTCGGCACCATGGAGTTTTTGCTCGATGCTGATAAAAATTTTTATTTCATGGAGATGAATACGCGGGTACAGGTAGAGCATCCGGTCACCGAAATGGTTACCGGGGTCGATATTATTCGCGAGCAGATTCGTTCTGCAGCAGGTTTAAAATTGCGTTATAAGCAGTCGGATATCGTGATTTCCGGGCATTCCATCGAATGTCGGATCAACGCCGAGCACCCTTTCAAATTCACTCCGTCACCGGGTAAGATCGACGGTTATCATCCGCCCGGAGGGCTGGGAGTGCGGGTGGATAGCGCTGTGTACGATCAATATACGGTTCTGCCCCATTACGATTCCATGGTGGCTAAGCTGATTGTTCACGCCGACACTCGCCAGGAAGCTGTGCAGCGCATGGCCAGAGCTCTGGACGAGTATATTATTGGTGGTATTCGCACCAGCATTATGCTTCATCAGCGGATCATGGGTAATAAAGAGTTTCGCGAAGGAACCTTTGATACGTCTTTTTTAGAGAAAATGATCCTTTAGCGGGGCCGTGCCGAACAAAATATTGAAGCATTTGTAGAAAGATATAGGATGGCTAAGCCATGATTTATTGAAGCAATCAGTTATGTTGTTGATTGCAATTTCAGGCTGAACGGGGCCGGGCGTAGGCCCGGCCTTTTTTTTGTAAGTCATTGAGTTAATTACTGGGGTGGATGTTTTGTATGGCTGTTTATTGTAAATATCCCCTGTTTCTGCTGGTCTTGTTCCTGTTTCCATTGTTAAGTGTCGCGGCTGAGCCGGCACGGTGGGAACCACCGGTGGCTACGGGCCCACTGACCCTGCCGCAGGTGATACGTCTTACTCTTGAGCGCAATCTCAATCTGCGCGCCGAACAATTCGATACTCGCGCCAGTCAAGCGGCTGTCCGGCGAGAATATGGGTTGTATGATCCTCAGCTGTTGATCGGGTTTGCTACCGGAGAATCGCAGCAGCAAATTAATCAGCAGTTTCCCGAGGTGAAAAAACACAGCCAGTTCTCCCTTCTGGATTTTTCCCTTGCGCAGCAGCTGCCCAGCGGAGGTGCGCTGACACTTGGCTTCGATAATCAACGTAATAAAGAGAAAGAGGGTCCCTTTTCTGAAATCAATCCGGCTTATGAGAGCGAATTGGCTTTACAGCTGTCCCAGCCGCTGTTGAAAGGTTTTGGCCGGTCCGTTGCCGAACAGGATATTCTGTTTGCCGTCAACGACAGGCAGGTAGCGATTCAAGACTTGCGCGAGGTGGCTTTTGCCTTGCTGGCCGAGGTTCGTAATGCCTATTACGAGCTGCTCCGGCTGCGGGATAACCTTCGCTTTCGGGAGATTTCGGTGGCTTTGGCGAAAAAAATTTTAAAGGAAGCATCGGCCCGGGTTCGTGCGGGAGTCTTGCCGCCGGTGGATATTCTAGAAGCCGAGTTCGGTCTGAAGGAGCGGCAGAGATTGCAGCTGGATGCCGATCGGGAATATCGAGATGGCCTCGACCGATTGGCCTTGCTCATGAGCAGTCCTTGGCCATTGGCCATAGCCGATGAACCCCTTGGCCGGCCTGTGCTTGCGGTCGATGAGGAGCAGGGCGTTAGGCAGGCTTTGGGTAAGCGTCCCGACTTGCAACGTCGAATTCGTCAACTCGAGCGGCTCGATCTCGAACAGCGCCTGGCCCGCAATGATCTTCTGCCTGGTCTCGATCTGACCGCCAGCTATGCCTATAAGGGGCTTGGCGGCGATTACAGCGACGATCTTAATGATATCGGCAGCGGCGATTATCCCAATTGGCTGGTCCGTCTGAGCTTATCCTATTCCCTCGGCAATCGTACTGCTCGTCATGAATATAGCCGGACTCTGTTGCGAATCAAGGGGCGACAAGCTGAACTAGCCCAGCTGCAAGAAGAAATTCGCAGCGAAATCCGTGCCGCCATTCGCCTGCTGGAAGTCAATGATAAAAAGATCGAAGTGGCGACCAGCGGCCAGGCTTTCGCTGAAGAGAAGTTGCGGATTTTGTTAAAGCGTCAGGAAGTCGGCCTGGCAACGATTCGCCAGGTGCTTGAAGGCGAAGCAGACCAGGCTCAGGCTCGCACCGATCAGGTCGCCGCTCTGGCCGATTATAACAAAGCCACCACCCGCTATCTGCAGGTCTCCGGGCAACTTCTGGAAAAAGAGGGTGTACGGTTCCAAGGGATTTTTGAGGATGAATCACAACCGCTGCTGATGATTAACTCCCAATGACCCTGCGGATCGGACATATCGACTACCTCAATTGCGTACCCTTCTTTCGTTATCTCAGGTCTGACAATCCCGATGATTGCATCGTCTCTGGAAATCCCGCCCAACTGAATACTTTGTTGGCCAAGGGGCAGATTGACCTCTGCCCGGCCTCCTCCTTTGAATACGGCCGTCACTGGTCCGATTATCTGTTGCTGCCTGACTTTTCCATTAGTGCCTGCGGTGCGGTCAAAAGTGTATTGCTCTTTGCCTCCTGCCCCCTGGCGGAATTGATCAATAAGTCTATTGCCGTGACCGGCGAGTCGGCCACTTCAGTCCACCTGTTGCAGATTCTGTTACGGGAAGTTTACGGGTTTGGTCGATTATGCTTGCAGCGTCCTTCGTGCCCAGTTGAAGAGGTCATCGCCGCAGGTGGGGCCGGTTTGCTGATTGGCGACCGGGCTCTGCAGACAGCAAAAGTGGGAATGGCATCCCACGTTTTTGATCTGGGGACTCTCTGGCAAGCCTTTAGCGGATTACCATTCGTCTTTGCATTGTGGATCGTCCGGCGCGATGCGGTGACGGCCAAACAAGGGCAGGTCGCAGTATTTATGCGTAGGCTGCAAGCCAGCTTGACTCGGGCCATGGCCGACCTGCCGGGCCTGGCCGAACAAACTGCCAGTGGTACCTGTTTGACCCCGCAGGAGTTGTTGGCCTATTGGCAGGCCATGTCCTATGGTTTGACCAATGTTCATCAGCAGGGGCTGAAACTTTTTTTTCAGCTGGCCGTAAAATACCGCTTTCTGGATGCCATTCCCGAACTACACTTTTTTAGGCCGTCCTTTTCCGTTGACGCCTCGAGCCTAATCGACTAATATTTCAGCGTTTCAAATTAGCCCGGGTGGCGGAACTGGTAGACGCAAGGGACTTAAAATCCCTCGGGAGTAATCCTGTACGAGTTCGATTCTCGTCCCGGGTACCAAAAACAATATCGCTGCATTTCAATGTGGTGCGGAAAGCCTCCTTAAATAGGAGGCTTTTGCCGTTTTTGGTTCGGGGTGTCTCGTTATGGTTCGTTGACAACCGCAAAGAATGGGGGTATTGATCGTGGTAGGCAGGGTGTTTTTCTTTGAGACACTACCCCTATAAGGAGGTTGGACGATGGCTCGAAAGACTTTTCCCCTGACAGATCCCGCTCTCGACCACGTCAACGACCGTCAGGTTGGCCAGGTTGTTCTCCGCCAGCGTGACGGTGCGCTCCAAAGCGGGTTTGTATGCATCCCCGGTTTCGACCACGCAAAAAATATCCTTGAATCGCTTCATGTCATTCACCTCCTCCAGAAAGTTTAAGGGATGTACCAAACATCCGGGGCACGCTTTGTTCCACCGCCTCAAGTTCTGCCAAAACACCTCTCTGATTATCCAATACGTGTATTTTCAAGACACTCTGATCAAGTTCGGCGCTCAATGTGCCTGGTAGAAGACTGACCGTGTTAGCCATGAGCACCTGTGGCAGTCCCGGCGGCAGCCGCAGTGGATATTCAATGAGATCCGGAGCGATGGGCAGGCCGGGATGAAAGGCGCGCCAAGCCACATCAGCACCACCAAACAAGGAACGCAAAAGAAAAAAAGCACGAACCTTAGAAACTCGCCCCAGACAAAAGGCGCAGGTGGCAATAGTGCGGCGCTGGTAGCAACCACCAGCAACACCGCCGGCACACCGATCCATCAGGACGCCGCGGCGCTGTCGGTGAGAACCCACCAGATGAGTGAGAACAGAAACCCCCGCGACATGATGGTCGACCAGCTAATTCTTACTTTAACCGATGTCATTCGTCAGCACTTTCGGGTGAAATCGGCGCAGCCTCGCATCCATAGCTATTACTCGTTTTCGACTACCCGAAACGAGATGAGTCATTTATAACCTGCCGATGTGGTCACAGCTCCCGTGACACCAGAGACCAAGAAAGGATTGATTCCAGCAACAGCCACGATATCCAGCCCGACTGGTCTTGAGAACACGTCATCCCCGTGGCACTGGGGCAACCTGTCGCAGGAGCCGGTCGGTTGCCTCGCGAGCGGCATCCGCAAGCGGTACTAGCACCAGGTCGGCGCCCGCCTGTTCCAATTTGGCAACCTCACCGGAGCCATGGGCGGTTACGGCGATCCGGCCCGTATAACCCAAATTTCGCAGGGTGTGGATAAGCCCATGACTGACGTGACGTTCGGGCGCCGTGCTCACCACCCATTGTGTGCGGGCAAGCGGTAGCGTCGCGATGAACTCTGGATCTTCGGCATCCCCGTAAAGCACCGGATGGCCCATAGGCTCGGAGCGCACCAGATCCGGATTGTAGTCGACACTCAGCAACCGAACACCACGCTCCCGCAGGACCTGAGCGATTCCGGACCCGTAGCGCCCCAGGCCAAAAAGAATGATCTCCGCGCCGCCATCCTCAGGCTCCACGCCCAGCTTGATCTCCCTGGGGGGATGCTTGCGCTCGAAAATTTTGAGCCAAGGAGCCAACCGTTCATAGAGCGGATGGGAAAAAATGATCATATAAGTCGAGGCGCATATGGTGATGAGGCCGACCAGGGTGATCAAACCCATGGTCTCGGCATCGATATGACCGAGGCTCAGTCCCAATGCCCCCAGAATCAAGGAAAATTCGCTGATTTGCGCCACCGTGAGCCCGGCCAAAAACCCGGTACGCTTGCGGTATCCTAACGCTCCCATAATAATCATGATGATCAGTGGGTTGCCGATTAGCACGAATAAGGAGAACACCAAAGCCTCCCCGAGTTGAGCGCCCAGCAGACCAAGGTCCAGGCCCGCCCCCAGGTCGATGAAGAAGAACAGCAGCAGGAAATCACGCAAGCTTACCAGGCGGGCTCCCAATGAATCCCGGTAGGGTGTGGACGCCAGCGATATCCCGGCCACAAAGGCGCCCACCTCCTTGCTGAAGCCCAGGGTGTCGCCCAGAATCGCTAGGCTCACGGCCCAGGCAATGCCAAACAGCACCAGTAGCTCTTGGGAGCGGGAAAGAACAAGGAGCAGACGCGGCAGGAGGTAGCGCGTGACCAGCACTATGACCACAAGAAACGCAACACCCTTCCACAGAACGGTAAGGGCTGCTTGCGTCACAGAGGTCTCACCGGTTTCGCCCAAGGCATTGAGGCCGATCATGACCAACACTACGACAAGGTCCTGCACGATCAGGAAACCCAGGGCGATGCGGCCGTGCAGCGTATCCACCTCGCGTTTGTCCGAAAGCAGCTTGACGATAATGATGGTGCTGGAGAAGGTTAACGCAACAGCCACATACAAGGCGGAAATCGGTGTCATGCCCATCGTCAAGGCAATCAGATATCCAATGACGCTGGTAAAGAGGACCTGACCAAGCCCCGTTGCCAGCGCCACCGGTCCCATGGTGCGGATAATATGCAGGTCTAGCTTGAGACCGACGACAAACAACAACAAGGTGATGCCAAATTTGGCCAGCAGATCGATCTGGTCATTCGCGCTCACCCAGCCCAACATTGAGGGCCCGACCAAAATGCCCACCATAATAAAGGCAACAATTAACGGCTGTCGCAGACGCATACAGACCGCACCCACCCCGGCCGCCAGCAGCAGCAGTACCGCCATTTCAGTGAAGATGTCTGGAAACACGCCCATTTAGTTACCTTTCTCACTGTCTGCGCGACGACGCAACCACTTCTCGGTACCCACCACGCTGTAAATCACCAGTCCGCCGGTCAGAACCCACACCCACTCGGTAATCCCTATGGGCGCGCTTCCAAACAGATGATTCATTGCCGAGGAGTAAGTGAAGAAAATTTGCAACAGCGTCATGACAACCACACCAAAGACGAGCCACCGGTTGGAAAAAACGCCAAGCTTGAACATCGAATAGCGCAGTGATCGGCAATTGAACAGAAAGAAGAGCTCGCCGAACACAAACATATTAACCGCGACGGTGCGCGCCGTTTCGATACTCTGACCATGTATCAACGCCCATTCGAAAAGTCCGAAGGCGCCAAGCAATAACATCAGGCCCACCAGGCCAATACGAAAACCGAGCACCCGGGTGAGTACCGGTATCTCCGGTCGTCGCGGGGGGCGTTCCATGATTCCTGGCTCCTTGTCCTCGAAAGCCAACATCAGACCAAGCAATACCGCTGTTGTCATATTGATCCAGAGAATCTGGACCGGTGTAATGGGGAGTTTGAGGCCGGCGAATACGGCAACAAGTATCACCAGTCCCTCACCGATGTTGGTAGGAAGGGTCCAGGTGATGAACTTCATGAGGTTGTCGAATACTGCCCTGCCTTCCTCGACGGCCGCTTCGATGGTTGAGAAGTTGTCGTCGGTTAGCACCATATCCGCAGCCTCCTTTGCCACTTCGGTGCCGCCCACACCCATTGCGATGCCGATATCGGCTTGCTTGAGCGCTGGCGCATCGTTTACACCATCGCCGGTCATCGCCACCACATGACCTCTCGCCTGAAGCGCCTCTACCAGACGCAGCTTTTGTTCGGGGTCGACCCGCGCAAAAACCACCGCCCGCTGGGCGACATTTACCAGCTCATGGTCGGTTAATTGCGAGAGCTTATGCCCGCTGATAGCGAAATCGTCCGGATCGCTTTCAGCGCTGCCGTTAAGACCGATCTGTCGAGCGATCGCCGCGGCGGTAACCACATGATCGCCGGTGATCATCTTGACCTGGATGCCGGCTTTCTGGCAGGCCCTTACGGCGAATATTGCCTCCGGCCGCGGGGGATCCATCATGGCCTGAAAACCAAGAAAAGTCAGGCCATCGGCCACATCGGCATGTGTGACCGATTGACTGGAGGCCGTAACAACCTTGCGGGCAAATGCCAGCACCCGAAGACCTCTTGCGGCCACTTCTTCCACCTCGCGGTGGATGCCTGCCTGATCGAGCAACTCGGGTTCAGGACCCGCCCCGTAGGCGTCGCGACAGCGGGACAACACACTTTCAACCGAACCTTTTATATAAATGACAGCCGCCGCCTCTGTTCCCGCATCGTGTAGCGTCGCCATGTATTGATGCTGAGATTCGAACGGCAGCGTATCGATGCGGGGAAACTCCTGCTCAAGCGCCTCTTGTGAAAGTCCTGCCTTTGCGGCAGCGGTGATCAACGCGACCTCTGTTGGATCACCCTCGATGCCCCACTGACCGCCGTTGTGGACTAAACGTGAATCATTGCATAACAGGCCGGCTTTCAGACACTCCACCAGGGCGGGATGCGATTTAGGATCGATCACGGATTCGTCAAGGAGAACCTCTCCTTGCGGAGCATAACCCCCGCCCGTGAGCTGGTAACCTTTGCCTCCTGCACAGACCTGCTGCACCGTCATCTGATTCTGGGTCAACGTCCCCGTCTTGTCGGAACAGATAATCGTCGTGCTGCCCAGGGTTTCAACCGCGGGCATCTTGCGGATAATCGCGTGACGCCGCGCCATCTTTCCCACGCCGATCGCCAGCATGATGGTCATCGCCGCAGGCAATCCCTCGGGGATCGCACCGACGGCCAGTGCCACTGCCGCCATAAAGGTGTCGAGCAGGGGTTCCCCGTGTAACCAGCCAGCCAGCAAGGTCAAGCCGGCAAGTCCCAAAATGGCCCAGAGCAGGATCTCACTGAAGCGAGCGATCTTTTTGGTCAGCGGCGTGGCCAGGGTATCGGCGCTG
>CAZKQY010000342.1:0-2769 GCA_964555005.1 uncultured Syntrophotalea sp.
GACGCTTGACCAGCTGTTCGCGCATGCGGGGCACAAGACCGGCAGGCAGAGCCGAGTTAAGCATCTCACCGAAGGAGCGATCTTTGATGGCATCGAAGCCCTTATCCAGCAGGCCTCGCAAAGCCTTGGCCGCCGCCGGGCTCTGCAACCAGGCCAGTGCCTGATCGCGCACAAAGCGCTTGGCACCAGCCACCTTTTCATAGGGCAATGGCTCGACGAAAGAACTCACCGGCCGCTCCAGCAGACTTTCGACCCGAGAACGCAGCAGTTCGGCCACTTGCTTGTGGGTACGCTCTTCCCGAAGCCAGCGGGAAATCTCATCGCCGGCCTGATCGAGAAAACCAGGAATCTTTTCGCCAACCTTGTCCAGATTAATAAATCCGGACACGAGATTTTTCATGGGACCGAGACCATCAATAAACTTGCCCAACGCCTCCTTGCCCCGCTCCACCAGCCGAGCCCGAACCTCAGGATCGTAGAGCAACCCTCCGAAATGGTCGAGCAACACCGGAATTTCCCGTTCGATGGCAGCCATAAGCGCCTCGACCAAGGATTCCGGCAGGATCTCTTTTAGGGGGCGCTTTGAGGTAAGTAGTTTTTCCAGTTGCTCGTCGATGATCCGTTCGATGGCCCGGGCGGTTCCCTCCGATTGCAGCACACTAACCAGCTTGCGTTCCACATGGCCCATCAACATCATGCGTTTCGGCCCGGCCAGAAAACTCGCGGGATCCCGTTCCAGAAACTCATCCCCGCGACGCTGCAGGTAGCCCCGCAGACTCTCTTCGAATTCAATGCTTTGCAGATAATCGAACAGGGCCTTGAGACCTTTCCAGCGCAGCATTTCGACCAGCTCGCGGAAACGCCCCTGAAACTTATTGGGGACCAACGAAGCCAAGGGCCCCAGTTCACGATCGAGAAAGGAGCCGAGCTTGTCGCTCACCGCCTGTTGCAACTCACGACGAAAGCTTTCCTTCTCCAGCGCCAAGCCGACATCCTTGGAAGTCAGCAGATGGGAACCGACCACACTCCCCATGGACTTGGCCAACTCCCCCCGTTTTGAGGGAATGATCCCCGGTGTCAGCGGAACCCGCAAACCACAGACGTGCCACGGATTAAGGGGACGAAACAACATACGGATAGCGATATAATTGGTTACATAGCCGATCACCGCGCCCAGAATCGGGGGCAGCACATAAGGCAGCATCTTCATTAAAGTCATTTTAGCGCATCACTTTCGAGGACCTTCAGAGATCCCTCTGGGGGCGGTTATTGCATTTCGATCAGAGAATGATCACCGATATTCATCCGCCGCGGACTGCCGATGAGCTGCACCGCATCGCCAAGAATACTTTCGGCCAGGGTCATGCTCTGCACCCGGCAGTCGGCGTTGATGATCGAGTCCTTCACGATACTGTCCTCGATGAGACAACCGGTGGCGACAGATACATTGGGACCGATAACAGAGTCGCACACGGTGGCTCCTGCAGCGATGGACACCGGCTCGATAATGACCGTATTCTCCACTGTTCCTGCGCAACCGACCAGATTGCCAGTAAGTAAATAGCGGTTGGTCTCCAGCAGAGTCGACGGTTTGCCACAATCAAGCCAGGCATCGATCTCCGGCGCACGGAACTTGATACCGTCGCGGATCATGCGCATAAAGACCGCCGGCAGGTAAAATTCTCCCTTGACCGTATCGCCGGCAGCGATAGTCTGTTCCAGATAGGCCATAAAACCCTGGGCGTCCTTTAGATAATAAAGACCTACTTGGGCCAGGCGGGAAATAGGGGTGTCCGGCTTCTCAACCATATCGACGATAAAGCCCTGCTTGACCACGTTGACGCCGAAACGCTGAAAGTCTTCAACTTCCTTGGAATAGATCAGGCCATCGCAATCGGCGCACAAATCGGGAATTTTAGCCAGATCCGTAACGAAGATGGTATCGTTAAAGACCACCAGCACTTCATCGCCGGCAGCGATACGGGGTGCCGCCAGGGCCACTGCATGGGCAGGCCCTAGCCGCTCTTTCTGCACAATGTAGCTGCAGTTAAGTTCGGGAAAGCGCTGTTCCATAAACCCCTCGATCTTGTGGCCATTTTCGTCGACGATAAAAATAAGCTCCTCGGCATCGACGGCCAGCACCCGCTCAACGATGTGCTCGAGCACGGTTTTGCCCGCCACCTGGACCAGCGATTTGGCTTTGGTATGAGTATGCGGGCGCAAACGGGTGCCTTTGCCCGCTACCGGCAGAATGACTTTCATGACTTCCTCCCTATACTTATTAAAAATTAATGAATCGTAGTCCCTCGGATAGGTCCTTGTCAGAAGAGGTGCCTTCGGGTAGCATACGGCCCAGTTCGAGCCAAAGAACCGGCACCGCCCACGATCATAACCGTATTTTAATCGCAGGACAAGCCACACTTGACGGGACCGATCAACCAAACCACAAGGAGTCTCCATGAAGGATCATCTGCTGCGCGTCGCCACTCAGGACGGTACACTGCGTGCCGCCATTGCCGTCACCACCGACCTGGTCGAAGCCATCCGTCAGCGCCAGGGCACCGACCCCACAGCCACCGTCGCTCTGGGCCGGCTGATTAGCGGCGCGGCGGTGATGGGCAGCCTGCTCAAAGGGGACCAACGGCTGGCGCTGATGATAGAGGGCAACGGCCCGCTGCAGAAACTGCATGCCGAAACCGATGCTTACGGCCGGTTGCGAGGCTCGGTCAAAGTGCCGCAATCGGGCATTGCTCCGACCAAGGACGGTTT
>CAZKQY010000343.1:0-11820 GCA_964555005.1 uncultured Syntrophotalea sp.
GCGAATCCAGGGTTCGCTCCCTTTTTTCGTCTTGACCTGTGGGCTCAACCGTGATAGATCAACAAAAGCAGATATACCATTAAGGGAAAACAGATAAAGCCATGTTGCAGACTCTTAAGGCCCTCGCCGATCCGACTCGCCTTCGTTTATTAGGCATCCTTGCGCATGGTGAATTCACCGTCCAGGAATTGACGACCATCCTGGTCATGGGGCAGTCAAGAATCTCCCGCCACTTGCGTATCCTCACCGATGCAGGTATTGCTTCCGTCAAGCGGCAGGGTACCTGGGGCTATTATCGATTGGATAGGGGCGGCAGGCTTTTTGACCAGTTGTGGTGCAATCTTGAGCCGGAACTCGATAATTTCATCGATTGGCCAAATGATAGGCTCAACTTGATGTCGGCTTTGGAAGAGCGTCGTGCCCGCAGTCAGAGGTTCTTTGAGACACATGCCTCTCAATGGGACCAGCTAGTTCGGGAGTTGTTGCCGGTGGCTGATTATCGAAGTCAGCTTTTGCAGCAGGTACCTCCTTGCCAAGCTTTGCTTGAGGTGGGAGGAGGAACCGGCGGCATGCTACCAGCCTTGGCGGAGAGAGCGAGTCGAGTTCTGGCCGTCGACCATTCACCGGCCATGTTGGCCGAGGCTAAGCAACGGGCCGAGCAGAGGGGGCTGAGTCAGGTTGAGTTTCGCCTGGGGGAAATGAGTCACTTGCCGCTGTGCGATGGGGAGGTCAATTGGGCAGTTCTCGATATGGTGCTGCATCATGCAGCGCAGCCTGCTCTGGTTTTGCGTGAATTAGCGAGGGTGCTCGATGCTCATGGCGGGGTGACGATTGCCGATCTACAGCGTCATGACCAAGAATGGGTACGAAATGGGCTGGCCGATCAGTGGCTCGGGTTTGATATCGCCGAACTGGAAGATTGGTTTTGCGGGGCCGGGTTTGACAAACCTGCATTTTATGTTGTTTCAGCGCCAGGGCAGAAACAGGATGTGTTTTTGTGTACGGCACGAAAAAGGGCAGGCTGAGAAACTATTTTGAGTTTTGAATCCAAGGATATAATTTTTTACACCATCATATTTTAATAAGGAGCAAGTTGATATGACAGAAACTGCTGCCAGTCAATACCTGGTCAAGGATATCGCCTTGGCTGATTGGGGTCGCAAGGAAATCCGCATTGCCGAAGCTGAAATGCCAGGCCTGATGGCATTGCGTGATGAATTTAGAGCTCAGAAACCCCTGGCCGGGGCTCGCATTACCGGTTCCCTGCACATGACCATTCAGACTGCGGTTTTGATCGAGACACTGGTCGAACTCGGGGCTGATGTGCGTTGGGCCAGTTGCAATATTTATTCGACCCAGGATCATGCCGCCGCTGCCATTGCTGCTGCGGGCGTTCCTGTTTTTGCCTTTAAGGGAGAGACGCTAGAAGAATACTGGCGTTATACCAAGGCAGCGCTTAGCCATCCTGAAGGACCGAATCTGATTGTTGATGACGGTGGCGATGCCACTATGCTGGTGCACCGCGGTGTGGAGCGGGAAATCGAATTCGAAAAAACCGGAAAGTTGCCGGATATATCCGCGGACAACAAGGAAGCGACCGTCGTCGATTTGTTGCTTAATGAAACCTTGGAAGAAGATTCGGGTTTTTGGCGGCGCATGGCCAAAGGGCTTAAAGGAGTCAGTGAAGAGACGACCACCGGAGTCCATCGTCTCTATCAAATGGCTCGTGAAGGTCGCTTGATGTTCCCGGCATTCAACGTCAACGATTCGGTCACTAAAAGCAAATTCGACAATCTCTATGGTTGTCGTGAGTCTCTTCTCGATGGCATTAAGCGAGCGACTGATGTCATGGTAGCCGGCAAAAAGTGCGTTGTGCTCGGGTATGGGGATGTTGGCAAGGGTTGTGCCCAGGCCTTTCGCGGCATGGGCGCCATGGTATTCATCACCGAGATTGACCCCATCTGTGCGTTGCAGGCCGCCATGGAGGGCTTTCCCGTGGTAAAAATGGATGATGCCTGTGTCTTTGGCGATATTTTCGTCACCACAACCGGTAATGTTGATGTTGTTACGCGTAGTCATATGGATCGCATGAAAAACGAGGCGATTGTCAGTAATATTGGCCATTTCGATTCCGAAATTCAGGTCGATGCGGTTTATGACGATCCCAACTTGGTGGTTCATGAAATCAAGCCTCAGGTTGAACAAGTCGAGTGGCCCGATGGCAAACGAGTGACCATTCTGGCCCGTGGTCGTCTGGTTAATCTCGGCTGTGCAACCGGACACCCATCCTTTGTCATGTCCGCTTCCTTTACCAATCAAGTTCTGGCTCAGATTGAGTTGTGGGTTAATCTTGATAACTATGAAAACAAGGTTTATGTATTGCCCAAGCATTTGGATGAAAAAGTGGCTCGTTTGCATCTGGGTAAGTTGGATGTGCAGTTGACGGAGATGACTGCTAAACAAGCTGAATACCTCGGTGTTGAGGTGACAGGCCCTTACAAGCCAGATCATTATCGGTATTAAGTTTCTTTGTCGATTCGTTAGCCGCCGGTTACTGTCTGCGCCATTCTGCCAGGAGACTAGCGTCGTGTCATGTGTGAGGGGTCTGGTAAGTCGCCGTAATTTTTTTCTTGATCAATGAAGAAAAATTCTTGACTAGCCATAGTTTAATCGGGATTTTTTTGAAGCAGAGCAGGGTAACAAGGACAAGACTTGGCCGGACACAGCAGGCGTGACACGACACTAAATTGTGCGAATGCACAGTTTTTAACAAGGGTTTTAACTGCAGAATATTACGGAATGGCACGTGGCGATTCATTCGGTAAGGGAATAAAATTGAGAGAAATAAGATCTGATCGTAACGGGTATACGAATCAGGTCTGAAACCTCCATCTTTTGGCGCGTTGTCCTTCCCTCCTGAGCAACGCGCCTTTTTTTGTGTATGGTCTTTTATGCCAAAATTCTTAGTTTGGCCCAGGAACCTGTCGGACTTGCCATGAACCGACTGCAAAATCATCTGATTGGCCCATATTCTCGACAATTTTCGCCAAATAGCCCTGCTATTTGCTCTCAAATTCTCAAAAATCTGGCCTCAAACAGCTGATTTTTCGTTTCAGTCCGTTAAGTTCGACAGGCTCCTAGGTGGAATGTTTTGTGGTAGACGTGTCTTTCAAATAAGGTTTTTTACGGGCACTGTGGATATGAACAGGTGAAGAGGCAACAACTGCACCTTGCCCTGGCATCTACGAGTCGCTATAATCCCTGCCATTGCATTTTGTTTAAGGAGCTATTGTTATGTTTCGTGAAGAAAAAGAGGCTTTAAAAAAACTTCAGGTCAAGCTCGATGAGCTGAGGGGGTATCTTTGAACTGCCGGCCAAAAAAGAACGTATTGCCGAGCTAGAGGCAGAGATAGCCCTACCAGGTTTCTGGGATCAGGGAGACAAGGCTCAGGATCTGCTTAAAGAACGGACCGGGCTGGGGAAGGTGATAGAGCCCTTGGAGCAAGCAGCTGCTGAACTTGAAGATCTGCTGGTTCTGGTGGAGTTGGGGGAAGAGGGTGAAGATCAGGAATCCCTCGATGAAGTGCGAGAACTGTTGCCGGGTCTGACTCAGCGGGTGGCCAAGATGGAATTTGCCCGTATGCTGTCCGGCGAATACGATGCTAACAACGCTATATTTAGTATTAATGCGGGTGCTGGCGGTCTCGAGGCTCAGGATTGGGCCGATATGTTGCTGCGCATGTATTTGCGGTTTTTTGAAAAGAAGGGCTACAAATCCGACATTACCGATTATCAGCCCGCCGAAGAAGGTGGAATAAAGAGCGTTACCGTGACCGTAGAAGGGGATTTTGCTTACGGTTGGTTGCGTTCAGAGATCGGCATTCATCGATTGGTGCGAATTTCGCCCTTTGATTCCAATGCGCGACGACATACGTCTTTTAGTTCCGTTTTTGTGTTCCCCGAACTGCCCGACGAAATCGAAGTTGAAATCAACGAAAAAGATCTCAAAGTCGATACTTATCGCGCCAGCGGAGCAGGCGGCCAGCATGTCAATAAAACCGATTCGGCTATTCGTATCACCCATCTTCCGACCAATACCGTGGTGTCCTGTCAGAACGAGCGTTCCCAGCACAAAAACCGGGCCACGGCCTTAAAGCAGCTCAGAGCACGACTCTTCGAGTTGGAGCGGCGCAAGAAGGCTGAAGAGGCCTCAGTTATTGCCGGCGATAAAATGGAAATCGGTTGGGGCAGTCAGATTCGTTCTTACGTGTTGCACCCCTATCGCATGGTCAAGGATCATCGTACCGGATTTGAAGTGGGCAATGCCGATGCGGTTCTGGACGGAGATCTCGACGGTTTCATCGAGGCTTATCTGCTCAGTGGTAAATAGCCGCTTCTCTGCTGACTTGCCTCGGGGGATCTGATCTTTTTCGGGCCGCTGGAAACACCCGTGTAGAGGCCGGAAGAGGCCGTCAAAACGGGCTTTTCCCTTGACTTGACCGGGGTCATTGTTTAAGGTGCCTTGTTTTGGGTCTGGGATAGAAAGGGCTTTGAATTCATGGAAGAACTGAACGATATACTGTTGCAACGCCGGGCCAAAGTTGATGAATTTCGCGAGCAGGGGATCAACCCTTTTGCCAATGATTTTATTGTCAGCCACGATGCGGCGCAGGTCAAGGAGGCGCATGCCGAGCACGATGCTGCCGCGCTGGAAAGCTGCGAACAGGATTATGCAGTGGCCGGGCGGATCATGGCTCGTCGTGATTTCGGCAAGGCTGCGTTTATTCAGATTCAGGATCGAACCGGAAGGTTGCAGGTCTTTGTCCGTCAGGATGAGATCGGGGACGAAACCTTTCAACATTTTCGTAAGCTGGATATCGGCGATATCGTTGGTGTGACGGGGCGGATGTTTCGTACCAAAACTAATGAACTGTCACTGCGGGCGGCTTCCCTGCGTCTGTTAACCAAGTCGTTGCAGGTAATGCCTGAAAAATGGCATGGTCTGACCGATGTGGAGACCCGCTACCGTCAGAGATACCTTGATATGATCGTCAATCCGCAGGTGAGGGATACGTTTCAAAAACGCAGCCGTATTATCAGTTTGATCCG
Organism: uncultured Syntrophotalea sp.; assembly: GCA_964555005.1. GTDB lineage: Bacteria > Desulfobacterota > Desulfuromonadia > Desulfuromonadales > Syntrophotaleaceae > Syntrophotalea_A. The sequence goes on from CAZKQY010000343.1 coordinate 5,110, forward strand.
TAATTACATGGTGCAGAATGATTTTCTTGAGGTGGAAACCCCGATGATGCAGCCGGTGGCTGGGGGGGCTACGGCCAAGCCTTTCGTTACCCATCACAATACCCTGAAGATGGATCTGTTTTTACGCATCGCTCCGGAACTCTACCTGAAAAGATTGGTGGTCGGCGGCTTTGAACGGGTTTTTGAGATCAATCGCAGTTTCCGTAACGAAGGGATTTCAATTCAGCACAATCCCGAATTTACCATGATTGAGTTTTATCAGGCTTATGCCACATACCAAACTCTGATGGATTTTACTGAGAAGCTGGTCTGTCATCTGGCACAAGAGGTGGTCGGTAATCTGGTTATCCCCTACGGTGGCAAAGAGGTCGATCTGACGGCTCCCTGGGATCGGTTGACATTGAAGGAATCGATTGTCAAGTACGGGGATATCGATCCGGCTCTGTTGGAAGATAAAGCTCAAACCTTTGGCTATGCACGTAGCCTCGGTCTCGAATTTGACGATAATATCGGTCACGGTAAATTGCTCACCGAGATCTTCGATGAGGTGGTGGAACCTAAATTATGGAACCCGACCTTCATCACCGAATATCCCACCGAGGTTTCTCCTCTGTCGCGGAAAAACGATGCCAATCCTGAGGTTGTCGACCGTTTTGAGCTTTTTATTGTGGGGCGCGAATTGGCCAATGCCTTCTCCGAGCTGAACGATCCCATCGACCAGAAAGAACGGTTCCTCGGTCAGTTGGCGGAAAAAGAGGCTGGCGATGAAGAGGCTCACGCCATGGACGAAGATTATATTCGCGCGTTGGAGTATGGCCTTCCGCCTACCGCCGGTGAGGGGATCGGTATCGACCGATTGGTTATGCTGCTTACTGATTCTGCCTCGATTCGGGATGTTATTCTGTTTCCCCAGTTGAGGCCTGAGAGCAAGTAATGGTTGTGATGTAAGTCCACACCTTGTGTGGGTTAGCCGTGTTTCATCTGTCATGCCAATGGAGTCCTATGGGGTACGAATGGTTCGTCAGTCTGCGTTATCTGCGTGCCAAACGTAAGCAGACCTTCATATCGGTCATTTCTTTTATATCCATAGCTGGGGTTACTCTAGGTGTTGCCTCATTGATCGTAGTTCTGGCGGTCATGACTGGCTTTCATGATGGCGTGCGGAAGCAGATTCTGGGTAATGTGCCCCATGTACTGGTGCAGAGACAGGGGGGAAATATCCCAGCCTATCAAGAATTGGTGGCTGATCTTCGTCAGGCATCGCCCGAGATTCTGGCTGTGACGCCTTATGTGGCCAAGGAAGCCATGTTGTTGGCTAAACACAATGTGGCAGCCGTTAATGTCAAAGGGCTACCGAGGGGACACAAGGTTTTTCAGCAAACTTTTCTGGCTACCGCCGGTGATATGGTTGAGCGGGCACTCTTCGCTACCCAGGAAGGGCCGCCCGGTATTGTAATTGGTCTTGACACTGCGGCGACCCTCGGGGTGACCGTGGGGGATACCGTTAACGTCATCCCCCCGATGTTTACCATTACCCCTTTTGGTTTGATTCCAAAAATGAAGTCTTTTCGGGTGGTCGGTATCATCAGCCATCGCGGGGGCTTTCTGGATACCTATTTTGCTTACATCCCCCTGTCTGTGGCTCAGAACTTTTTTGATGCTGCAGAACAAGCCAGCGGTGTTGAAATTGAGGTTGTTTCTTACGATAGAGCTACGCCTCTAGCGGAGCAGTTGCGCAAGCGGTTGGCCTTTCCGTTGGTGGTGCGTTCCTGGGAGGACATGTTCGGGTCTTTTCTATCCGCCCTCAAGTTGGAAAAGCTTGGCTTGTTTATTGTGTTGGCCATTATTGTGCTTGTTGCGGCTTTTAACATTGCTACCACGCTTATCATGGTGGTTATGGAAAAGCACAAGGATATCGCAATCTTGCGTTCTATGGGCGCGACCTCACGCAGTATCATGAAGATATTTGTTTTCGAAGGATTGATAGTCGGTTTTATGGGAACCGGTTTCGGTACTTTGTTGGGAGTTTTTCTGGCTAAACAGGCAGATACCATTATTAAATGGCTGGAAGGTGCCTTAGGAATTAAAATTTTTGATCAAACGGTCTATGGCATGGATCGTTTTCCTTCGGTGGTGATCTCTGAAGATGTTGTCACGGTGGTATTGGTTGCCATGACCATCTGCCTGTTAGCAACGGTTTATCCAGCCTTTCGCGCATCGCGTATGGATCCCGTGGAAGCACTTCGTCATGAATGATTCTCGCAAAGAGGCTTTAATCGAAGTCCGGAAACTTAGTAAGCACTATATCTGTGGGGAGCGGCGTGTTGATGTGTTGCGGGACGTCAGTCTGCAGATTGACAGCGGCGAGCAGGTGGCGCTGGTGGGAGCCTCTGGAGCGGGCAAAACCACTTTGATGCATATTCTCGGCGGTCTCGACCGTCCGAGTAGCGGTACAGTGAGCTATCAGCAGCAGAACCTTCTGGCGCTGAAAGGGGAAGCTCTTGATACCTTTCGTAACCGAACCATCGGTTTCGTATTTCAGTTCCATCAGTTGCTTCCTGAATTCAGCGCTCTGGAAAATGTTATGCTGCCGGCCTTGATTGCCGGGCGGGGTTTTCGTCAAGCTCGAGGCCCAGCCGAGGACATTCTGAACGATGTTGGATTGGGCCAGAGGTTAGCGCATAAACCTGGTGAATTATCCGGAGGTGAACAACAGCGGGTTGCCATCGCCCGGGCTTTGGTTATGGAGCCGCAGTTGCTGCTGGCCGATGAGCCGACCGGCAATCTGGACAGTGGTACCTCCGACGAGATCTATCATCTTTTACAGCAGCTTCATCGAGATCGAGGTTTGACGATGATTATCGTGACTCACAGTCGGTCTCTGGCCGAGCGCATGGGGCGCATATTACAGATGGTGGATGGGGAAATAGTATCCTGATTATGGTTTACTGATTTTTTGCATTTACCTATAATCGAGATTTTTATATGTCATTTCGACGGAGTCGTTTTGCTTATGTCTAGGGTGTTGTTGTTTGTGTTTTTATTGGCGATGCTGGCCCCGCAGGGTGTTTCCGCCCAATTGTATCAGGTCGGGCAGGTCGTTATTGAGGGAAACCGGCGCGTCGAGAGCCGCTATATCGAATCGGTGGTAAATATCAGTGCGGGGCAAACCGTATCCGCAGCTGATATCGATCGTGGTCTGCGCAACATTTATTTAACCGGGCGTTTTGATGATGTGGTCGCTGAAGCGGTGGTGTCCGGAGAATTGGTGCACCTGGTCTATCGAGTAACTGAGCGGCCCCTGTTGCGAGAAGTTGTTTTTAGCGGCAATAAGGAAATCAATGACGAGAAGCTCGGCACCATCATCAGTGCCAAGGGGGGTGATTTTTATCGGCCGCAGATTTTGGCCCCGGCGATAAATAAAATTAAGCAGGCCTATATTATGGAGGGGTATTACGCGACGGAGGTCGTACCTCAGGTCGACGTTAATGACCGAAATGAGGTCACCCTGACGCTTAAGATTGAAGAGGGAGAGCGGGTGTTTGTCACCGATATTCGCTTTGAAGGAAATACGGTTTTTAGTGAAAAAGAATTGAAAAAAAAACTCTTTTCCAAGGAAAAATGGTTTCTTTCCTTCATTACCGAACGGGGCGCCTACAAAGAGGACATGTTGCTCGCCGACCGGGATGTCATTACCGATCAGTATTATAATCTGGGCTACATTCAGGTTAAAGTCAAAAAGCCGATAACGACTCTGCTTGATGATAAAGAATCGATGGAGGTATTATTTGAAATCGAGGAAGGTAAACAGTTTCGTATCGGTAACGTTGATATTCAAGGCGACCTGCTAGGCGTCAAAGAGGAAATGCTGTCCAATTTGACTCTGCGCTCGGGTGACGTCTTCAGCCGCAAGACGTTGCGGGAAAACATGATGCAGCTCAACGATTTGTACGCCGATGAGGGTTATGCCTTTGTTAATGTTTCGCCGGTGACCGATGTTGATCCTTTTTTGCAGCAGATCAATGTGGTGCTCAATGTCGAGCGGGGGGTGCGAGTCAGTATCGGCCGCATCAGCGTAGCGGGTAACACTCGTACCCGGGATAAGGTGGTTCGCCGTGAAATGGCCCTCGCCGAAGGGGATTTTTACAGTGCCAGTAAGATGAAAAACAGCCGCCGCCGAATTAACAATCTAGGCTTTTTCGAAGAGGTGAATCTAACCACCGGTCGCGGTAGCGATGAAGCCCATATGGATGTGGAGGTGGATGTCCAGGAAAAGGCTACAGGATCTTTCAGTGTTGGGGCGGGTTTCTCCTCTGCTGACGGGCTGTTGTTACAGGGGGCTGTGTCGCAGGAAAACTTCCTTGGTCGCGCTCTGCGTTTCGACCTCTCGGCGGCATTGGGTGGTAGCAGTACCACCTATCGCCTTGGTCTGCTTGACCCTTACTTTCTTGACTGGCATATCGCTTTCGGTGGTGATCTTTACAGCACCGAGCGAGAGTGGACCGATTTCACCCGTGAGACGACAGGTGGCGATATTAAGCTCGGCGTACCGCTTTCCGAAACCTTGCGCAGTTTTTTTATCTATCGCTACGAAAAAAAGAATATCACGGAAGTTGAGGAGGATGAGGTATCCAATATCATCTGGAGTCAACGTGGCAAACATACTCTGTCGTCCTTTACCGCCTCCTTGAGTCGTAATGACACTGACTATCGGCCCGACCCGACCCGTGGCAATATTTCCGAACTATCCGTCGAATACGCCGGCCTCGGCGGTACGGAGAAATTCATCAAGTATATCGCCGACCATCGTTATTTTTATCCTTTGCCCTGGGGCCTGGTTTTTTCCGCCCATGGTCAAGTCGGTTACATTCAGGAGATGGGTGGTCAGGAGAGCCCCTTGGACGAACGCTTTTTTCTCGGCGGTATGAACAGCTTGCGTGGATTTAATTCCCGTGAGGTTGGGCCCCGTGAGAAAGATAATACTGGCGACGATTATTCTTTCGTAGGCGGTAACAAGGAGGCCTATTTCAATATCGAAATCGCCTTTCCGCTGGTCAAAGCGATGAAGATGAAAGGTCTGGTTTTTTTCGACACCGGCAATGCCTGGAGTGAAGAAGAAGAATTTTTCGATGATATGCGTTACAGCGTCGGCGCCGGCATGGCTTGGAACAGTCCCATGGGGCCGCTACGTTTTGCTTGGGGGTACAATCTTGATCCCAAGGAATATGAAGAGGCGTCCGTTTTTGATTTTTCTGTTGGCAAGATGTTTTAGATCATTCATATCCACGTAAAGGAGAACGTTATGAAAAGATTTTGGATGGGTTTAGTGGTAGTTCTGATGTTGGTTGCAACCCCGGTATTTGCTGCGGAAATTAAAATTGCTTACGTCAACATGCAGGTGGCAGTTTATGAATGTGATGCCGGTAAAGCAGGGCAAATCAGTTTGAATAAAAGGCAACAGGAAGTGGAGGCCAATCTTCAGGAGCGGCAGCAAAGCCTTCTTACTCTGAAGGACGATTTGGTAAAGAAAAGAGTGATGCTTTCGGCCGCTGCCAAGGAGGAAAAGGAGCGGGACCTTATGCAACAACAAAAAGATTATGAGCGCTTCTTTAAGGATAGTCGTGAAGAGCTGCAGCGCGAAGGACAGCGCCTGATTAATAATGTTGCTAAAGGTTTGGTTGAGGTGATCAAGGACCTGGGTGACAAAGAAGGCTATACACTGGTTCTCGAACGCTCCAATGGGGTACTTTATGCGGACGAAGCTATCGATATTACCGACAAGGTCATCGCTGGACATAACAAGCTGTATAAAGCCAATAAAGGGAAATAAGGAGCGCTTGTGAAAACCCTCAATGAATTGGCAGAACTCATCGGTGGAACGGTGGTTGGCGATGGGTCGGTGGAGATTTATCGGGTGGCAGCCATCGATAGTGCTCAACCCGGTGAAATTACCTTCCTGGCCAATCTTAAATATTTACCGTTGCTGCAGACCACTCAGGCATCGGCGGTAATGGTTAAGCCGGGAGTCGATGCGCCGGGAGTGTCGTTGCTGGTGTGTCCGAATCCCTATTTGGCCTTTGCTAAGATATTAACCGCTCTGCACGTTACCAAGCCCGAATATCGGGGCATCATGGAGGGGGCTTTTGTCGACCCCGAGGCAAAAATTGCCGAGGGAGTGACAATTTATCCCGGCTGCGTTATCGGTAAAGCTGTGACGGTGGGTTCTGGAACCACCCTTTACCCCGGGGTGCTGCTGTATGATAATGTGGTTGTGGGGGAAGATTGTTTGATTCATGCCGGCACTGTTGTGCGTGAGGGGTGCCGTATTGGCAATCGGGTCATTGTCCAGCCCAAGGCTGTTATCGGATCTGACGGCTTCGGTTTTGCTCCTGACGGCAGCGGTTATTTCAAAATACCTCAGGTGGGTATTGTGGTGATTGAGGATGATGTCGAGATTGGCGCCAATGCCTGTCTCGATCGGGCTGCCATGGGCGTGACATGTATCGGTCGAGGCAGCAAACTCGACAATATGGTGCAGATCGGGCACAACGTCAAAATTGGAGAGGACAGCATTATTGTCGCTCAGGTTGGCATTGCTGGCAGCACGGAAATCGGTAAACATTGTACCTTGGGCGGCCAAGCTGGTGTTGCAGGGCACCTCAAAATTGGTGATAACACCATGGTCGGTGGCCAGAGTGGTATTGCCGGTAA
>CAZKQY010000344.1:0-5249 GCA_964555005.1 uncultured Syntrophotalea sp.
TGTCTATAATAAGTCCGCCCTGCCGACCATGGAACAAGCACTTCGCGCAGGCGATGGAAAAATGATGACCTGTTGTGCGCGGTTGCAATCCAGGGTCATCTCCAGGGATACGGTTGCCACCCTTGATCCCGGGTTCCGCTCTTTTAGAAATATCAACACTCCTGAGGATTTTTTTCGTTTCAGGGCGGAGATGGGGATCGGTCAGGGTGGTTAAATTGTTCCGCCGGCGGACGGTATGACCAGAAACAAGATGAAGAAATTAGGAGAGATAAAGCATGTTGCAGTCGATATCGATGGAAAATGCGCGGGAAATTATTCTGGGTTATGCTTCTACGGTAGGCAGTGAAGAGATATCCGTTATTGATGCCTTTGAGAGGATTCTTGCCGAAGAGATCGTGGCGGATTTTCCATTGCCGCCTTTTCGACGCTCGCCCTTGGACGGTTATGTTCTGCGGTCTGCCGATACGCTTGGCGCCGGCGCCGGTAATCCCGTAAACTTGCGCATTGTGCAGACGGTGTACGCCGGTTCCGTGCCGACTAAATCGTTAGAGGCCGGGGAAGTTATGGCTGTTACCACCGGCACTCCGATTCCGCAGGGGGGGGACTGCGTCATTAAATTTGAGGATGTGGATCAGCAGGGGGAAACCATAACCATTCGCTCGCAACTTCGGGGCGGACAGAATGTCGTTCCGCAAGGCGAGGATGTGGTTTGCGGGGAAAAGGTCCTGGGAAAAGGGGCGAATATCACCCCTGCCGTGGTGGGATTGCTGGTTTCCCTGGGCAGGGATAAAGTACGGGTGTATAAAAAGCCCCGGGTGGGTGTTATCTCCATCGGCGATGAATTGCTGGAAGTAGGGCAGCCGCTGCAGCCCGGAAAAATATACAACAGCAATCTATATGCTCTTTCTCTTCAGATCAGAGAAGCAGGCGGGAGGGCCTTTCCGATTCAAACCGTTCCGGATAACACGGCTGTTATTGCCCAGTCACTCCGCCGTGCCTTGGCCGAATATGATGTAGTCATCACTACTGGCGGGGCTTCCGTGGGTAGCAAGGATCTGGTCAGAGAGGCCATCGGGTTGAGCGGGGCCAACATGTTGTTCTGGAAGATTGGCATGAAGCCGGGAACCCCCGCTTTGTGCGGGGAAAAAAACAGGAAATTGATTATCGGTTTATCCGGCAATCCATCGGCGGCCATGATTACTTTTCTTATGTTGGTGCGTCCCATTCTTCGGACCATGGCCGGAAAAGAGTCCGGGACCCTTCCGGTGGTTAGTGCGGTGATGGATCAGCCTTTCCATAAAAAAAGCATTCAGCGCCGTTTGCTGCGGACCGTGGTCGCCTGGAAAAACGGGGGGTATGCTGCGATTCCGGCAGGCATACAGAGCCCTGGTGCTCTTAAATCAATGATGGAATGCAATGCCTTGATCGACATACCCGCAGGGCACGATTCCCTTCGGGTGGGTGAAGAAGTTAAGGCTATTCTTCTGCCTCCAGCGTACTGTCTACAGGGGTAATAGGGTGCGGATCTCGAAAAAAGCATGGCTTTATAATTCTGCCCAAAAGAGTTCCAAGCATAAAACACAGGGGTTAACCCTCTGCGGTTGTTAGGCGGCGAAAAATATTCTAAATCACCGAGGTGGTGTGCCTTGTGGCAGGTTCTGCGCAAGGCTGCTGCCTTTTTTAGATGGTACACTTTCCTTCAAGTCGGTCGTTTATCGGTCGGATTTAACTGCCCACCTGTTGTTTGAATCCGGACCAGTCATTTGAATTCAGTGGGATATCCTCTCGTTGTCGGACCTATTGCCTTAATTATTGGTCCGGGATAGGGTAGCCACTTCCATCGTCTTCCCCTCCTTCGGTACTTGACAATTGATGGTGAGACTATAAAATGGGGCCGCAAAAACAGCCTGGTATGGCACGTGGGCAGTAAATTTTCGGCCGGCGAGCTTTTTGCTTGGGCCCATGAGGGTGCGGGGTTTTCTTGTCTCAGTGACGAAAATTGCGCAATGCGATCATGATTTGGCCTGTAGTCCTTTGGCGTTTCCTGGAAAGGCAACCATGTTGTTCAAAAATATTCCAAAAGTTGATAAAGTTCTGGATTGGTCCGGTATCAAGACCATTATGGCAAAATATCCTCGCACGGTCGTTATCATGGCGGTGCGCGAATCCCTTGATCAGGTCCGTACGGAGATCCTTGGCGGCAACACCAAGGCGGAACTACTTGAAGAAGAATCTCTGACCGAGCGGGTAACTATCGCCATTCAGAAATCGACTACCCCCGGTTTGAGGCGGGTGATTAACGGGACGGGGGTGGTCCTGCACACCAATCTGGGGCGGGCTCCGCTGGCCCCGGCCCTGCGGGAAACGTTATTTGAGGCGGCCTTCGGATACAATACCCTTGAATTTGATTTAGAAACAGGAGCGCGTGGCAAACGGGCCGTTCATGTGGAGGAGCTTCTTCGCAGTTTGACCGGCGCCGAGTGCGCGGTTGTGGTCAACAACAACGCCGCAGCGGTGCTGTTGGCTCTTTCTGCCCTTGCTCGTGGCAAGGAAGTGGTCGTCTCTCGCGGTGAACTGGTTGAGATCGGCGGCTCATTTCGAATTCCTGAGGTCATGGAACAGAGCGGCGCGGTGCTGCGGGAGGTCGGCGCTACCAACCGGACCCATCGTCGGGATTATAGCGGGGCCATTGGTGCAGAAACGGCTTTGCTGCTTAAGGTTCACACCAGTAATTTCGCGCTGGTCGGTTTTACCTCCGACGTGTCCACCGAGGAGCTCGTCGCTCTCGGTCGCGAAACCTCTCTGCCGGTCATGGTGGATGCGGGAAGCGGTTCGTTGGTAAATCTCTCGGCCTACGGACTTGCCGGAGAGGTAACGGTTCAGGAATATCTAGAAGCGGGAGCGGATTTAGTCACCTTCAGTGGGGACAAATTGTTGGGTGGTCCTCAGGCAGGCATCATCGTTGGCAAGCGAAGATTTCTGGAGCCGATGAAACAGCATCCTCTGTTACGGGCGCTGCGCCTGGACAAGGTAACTCTCGCAACTCTGGAAGGGACCCTGCGTTTATACCGGGACGAACAGCAGGCTCTGTCGCAAATTCCCTCGCTGCGCATGATGACCTTATCCGCCGAGGAGCTTGCATCCCGAGCAAAAACAGCCGTGAGACGAATGCGGCGGTCTCTTCCGGCGAACGTGTCCGTTAAAACCTTAAAGGGTTTCTCATCCGTGGGGGGAGGTACATTCCCTCTGCTCGAGCTCCCTACAACTTTGATTTCCGTCTCTGTGGACGGACTTTCTCCCCAGCATTTGGAACAGAAGCTGCGCACAGGGAGGTTGCCGATTATTGGCAGGATTTCCCAGGGCCTCTTGCTTCTCGACCCGCGAACTCTCTTCGATGAGGATATTGCGGATATAATTTTCGCGGTTCGGGCTATTGCGCTGTCATAGTGATCGCTTCGGATGGTACGGCTATCAAGGATCGGACCAAGAGGTTGGAAAGCTGAAAATCATCCTCAGGATCTGCTGAGTTTTTAAAGGGTGGTTAGAATGCGTAGCTCAGGCTGATGGCCGCTAAGTGAATATAGCTTTTGTAACTGCCGTTGGCGACTGGGCCGTATTCGTTGTCTTGCTTATCGCGGTCTTCTTGTAGTTGAAAACCGTAAGCCAGTGTCACCTTTAATTGGTCGAAGGTCAGTTCGCTGCCAATGGTAAACAGGTGGGTGTCCGAGTCGGGGATGCCTGGCTCAAAGGTGCTGTCGGGGACTGGGTTGTCACTGTACAGATAGCCTGCCATCAGAGCGATGCGGTCGTTGAGGCGGTATTTGGTGCCGAGGTTAAAGGCCCAGGTGTCGTGCCAGTTGCGAGGATAGCTGACGCTCGACGGCAGGAGTACAACGTGATCGAGTTCGAGGTTGAGTTCATCGAAGCTCGACCAGTCCTCCCAGCGGACCCCTGCCTCAACTATCCAGGTCGGTGAGATACGGTAGGCCAGTCCCGCGGTGAACTGTGCGGGTAAGGTAAGGGATGTTTTTATGTCGGTAGCAGGGAAAATAGCTGCTAAAGACGAATTGAAGGTGACTTTGCCGTCGATGTCGATTTTGATTTTGCTGCGGTAGGCGGCGCCAAAGGAGCATGCGTCGGTGATTTGCAGCTGCAGGCCGACATTGAAGCCGACTCCTTCGCCATCACCGGTGAGTTGCTGGTCTGGTATGGCCTGGTTTTTCAGTTTGGCATCGAGGAATAGAATGTCGATGCCGGCACCAATAGCCAGTTTTGGGGTAACTTGGTAGGCGATAGCAGGGTTGATGTTGAAAGTGGTGATTCGAGATTTGGTGGCGAGGGTATTGCCCTCCCACTCGCTGTTCCATACCGTGCCGAGACCAAAGGGGCTGAATATGGCTAAACCAGCGCTCCAGTGATCGTTGAGCTGATGGCTTAGATAAAAGGTGCTGGGAAAGTAGGCGGTATCCTCGGTTTTTTCGCGGTTGCCGTCCAGATCACTTTTAAATGTGCGCGAAGGCAGTACGGCAGTAGTGCCGATCTCGATCTGGGTGCCGGCCAATGAAGGCAGCAGAGCCGGGTTGAAATAAACCGCGGACGGTCCATCGCTGTGAGCCACAGTGGCATTGGCTTGAGCGAGCGCATCGGCGCTTTGGACAAAAATACCGTAGCCGGAAGCATGGCTTTGGGAGGCCCCCAGGCAGGCAAGTATTATCAGGGCAAGACAGACAGCTAATGACGGGTAGAGTCTTCTGGTTTTTCTGTTCATGGTCTCTCCGGATGTTACCAGATACATTTATAGACGTACTAAAACAGCGGTCAAGGTACAATACCTATAGCTGATGCATTCGCAAAACTCGTAGGATGGCTAAACAAAAATTTGTTTTACAAAACCTGGTATTTTTAGCAGCAAAGCAATGCATTTAGTATGCCGAAGTTCTGAAGAAAACGCCGTAACGCCACAGGGTGAACTTTTTGTGACATCACCATAGCTCGTTTGTATTTTTAAACACGAAAGGTGGATCAAGTCAAAGAATACAGTATTAATCCTGCCAAAGAAATAGGGCTTTGTCCCCGGGATATTACATGAAACGATTTGTTGAATTAAAATATTTTATGTGTTATGGATCCTGCCTTGTTTGTATAAATACAATGTAACTATTCAGCACCTCTCAAACCACACATTTGGATTGGGGGCGGATAGCAACTATTGAGGCAGCATAAATTGAGGTGACTTGCCCTCAAACAAT
>CAZKQY010000345.1:0-13582 GCA_964555005.1 uncultured Syntrophotalea sp.
TGCTGGAGCCAAATACCAAAACATAGCCCCCGCCAAAAAAAGCGCAGCCAAAACGCCTCCTATCAGCCATGACACGCGTCGCCAGCTAGACGCCTTGAGCCGCAGCACCGACGTCGATTGTCCAGCCCCCCCCGCAACTGGCGTGCCTCCAGGTCTTTCAGCATCTGATTAATCAGGCTCATGGTAACGGTTTCCTGACATTTGGCCTGGCATTCGTATCAATATAATCTCGAAAGATTGGTACCCGTTTAGAAAAAACGCCCCACACCTAAAATTCTTCTGCCAAAGGCCACATCGTCCGTATCACGAGCCGCAGCCAAAACCTGAAAGCGGCCAACCTGTTCGGCACCCCGCCCGTAGGTGGCCAAAAGCGCCTTATGCCCCAGCACATTAATGAGACGGGGAATGCCGCGACTACACCGATGGAGTTTTTTCAAAGCACAACGGCTGAACAAAGCTTTTTGACAGCCGGCGGTCTTCAACCGATGCGAAACATAACCGCAGGTACCGTTCAGATCAAAAGGAGAGAGTCTATAACTGAAGGCTAATCGCTGCCGCAGTTGGCGCAAGCCTCGACCGGCTAACCGTTCATCAAGTTCCGGTTGGCCGAACAGCACGATTTGCAGCAACTTACGCTTGGTGGTCTCTATATTGCTCAGCAACCGCACCGCTTCCAGGCCGGCATCGGGCATGGACTGGGCCTCATCGATACAGAGCACCACGCGACGGCCGCTGTCGGCAACATGCAACAGGTGGGCAACAATACGGTTCATCAATCCATGAAGATCGTCCCAGTGTAACTCGGCTAACCCTAATTCAGCAGCCACCGCGCGGTAAAGATCAAAGGGATCAAGCAGAGGATTGGGCAGATAGGCCGTTACATAGTGCCCATCCAGTGCATCGAGCAGGGTGCGACAGAGCAGAGTCTTACCGGTGCCGACTTCGCCGGTGATCTTGACAAAGCCTTCCCCTCCCTGCAAGGCCACCAACAGCACATTGAGGGCCTCCTGATGCGCGGCAGAACGGAAAAAATAACCGGGATCAGGAGTCAGGGAAAAGGGCAATTCAGAGAGGCCGAAATGCTCAAGATACATCTGCCCTCCGCGGGTAATTCATTGTTTCACCCTACTGTGCCGGGCGGGCAAAGGGACCACCGCGCCAATCTTGGTTAAACCGGCTGCCAAGTTGTGCGAAGCTGTCCTTAGACTCCCGCAGGGCCTGTTCCCAAGTTCCGTCATCGACTACCATCGGCCGCAACAGGATAACCAGCTCGCTTTTGCGACTGATCATCTGGCTATGCCGAAACAGGGAGCCAAAACCTGGTATTTGCCCGAGCAGTGGAATCCCGGCATTCTCATTGCTCGACAGATTCTGCATCAAGCCGCCTATAACAACCACCTGACCACTTTCGGCACTGACGATACTGTCCGACTCCCGTACCGTGCTATAGGCCAGCGGCAGGGTCTGCTCCTGGCCGGCAACAGTAATGGTCTTTTGCTGATCGGTCACTTGGCTGATGGTCGGATGAACATGTAGAGTCACCCGGCCACCGGCATCGATTTGCGGCGTCACATCGAGGGCAATCCCGGAAAAAAACGGGGTCAGGGTAATATCAGGGCTGGTGGTGGTGGCGGTTCCGGTCACCGTATCACTGGAAATATCGGTGACGAAAAATTCGTCGGAGCCAACCTTGATCACCGCTTTCTGATTGTTGACAGTAGCGATCCGCGGACTGGAAAGAACCTGTACGTCGCCCTGGGTTTCGAGCAATTCAATAAAGGCAGCAAAATCGTTGAAGGTCAAGGCGGCGCTAAACACCCCGCCAAAAGCTTGCGCGGCACTGCCCTCAATCATTTGGGTTGGGTTAAGAGGACTAAGGATGCCGCTGTTCCCGGCGATACCAGACGCGCCGCTGCTACCAAAAATGGTACCGCCGCCAACTTGACTGAAAACCATATCCCCGCCGGCTAAAAGTGACCAGTTAATGCCACTTTGAAAACCATCCTTGAGCTCAACCTCGAGAATCTTGGCTTCAAGGGTGACCTGCCGCTGAAGATTGCCCTGAATCGCGGTGAGGTAATCAGCGACTTGGCGCAACTCGGGGGGCAACGCCCGCACCACCACTACACTGGCCTGGGGCTGAATGATCACCCGCCGACCGTCCTCCTGACCGACCATGATTTGCAGGGCCGTAGCCAGCTCCTGCCAAAAGTCGTTGACAGACTCGGTACCGACCTGGCTGCCGGAAACAACCGCACGATCACTGTTGTTCTTACTGCTCGATCCCGAATTATCATCATCATCGCCTTCGTATTCGGAAACCTGTCCGGAGCTGACCCGGGTCTGGGAAGAACCTCGGCGCACCAGGTTGAGATAATCAACATGAAATAGCTGAGACTGCAACCCGCCCTGCATGACCTGGAAACCGCTCGCAGTCTGCCGGTAGTAATATCCGTAGACATCACGCAACACTTCCATAACCTCGGGGATGGTAACGTTCTTCAGCGAAAGACTGATGTCACCCTCTATCCCCGGCTGTACGACCATGTTATAGGGGGTGCCGGTAACCAATCCCATAAAGAATTCACGGGCCGGTATCTTTTCTGCCGCGATATCAAAACGAGGCTCCTGAACCACGGCGGGAACCAAAGGGGCCTCAGCCTCCAACTTCGGCAACAAAGCCTGAGCAACTTCGGGCGGAAGTTCAGGAGTCATCGAAGTTACTGCCGGCTGCTCTAAGTGTTGTTCAAAGTCGCTAAGTGGCTGGGTGGCACGGGGTCGCTGCGCACATGCAGCAAGAAAAATAAGGCCCAGCAATAACCCGCTTCGCCAAACGCCGCTATAAACATGCTGCATCATAGATACCCTGTCTCCCTGCATTTCTCGGTTAAGCAATTTATATTACTCTTTCTCGACAACGGCAGTCACCGTCGGTCCTTTCGGCAAAAGCTCCAGCACAAACTCTTTGGAGCCCCGTCGCAAACGAACCCGGCCCGGCTCTATGGCAAGCACCTTCGCACCGCTGACTTGGTTCCCTACCGACAGGGACCGACCGTTGATCACCGCCACCCGACGCTGCGGAGCAATAAGAATAGAACCCAGCCGCCAGCTATCTTCCGCAACAGGACCTGCGGCCGTCGGCGCAACAAATCGCTGCGGAGGTCGGGTCGGATCGGGCAAAGAAGCCGCGTTGGCCCTGGTCTCAGGCAACAGCACAAGCAGCCCCCCCATCAACAACACTATTACCTGCCTTCTAAACACCGATCCAGTCCTCCTTAAGGCTCAGGGTATAGACCGTCACGGTTATTTTCGCTCGAGGATACTCCTCGACGGACAAGGCCAGATCCTGCCAATAGATTTTTCGTGGTAACTGTTCCAATGCCTGCAAATAGGCCAAGGCCTCAAGATAGCTGCCGGACAGCTCAATGCGCAGTGGGTGACGGTATAGATTACGCTGTTGCGGCGCTTCGGCTGGCGAATCGTCAGCCGTTGTTTCCAGCAGCGGTTCACTGGGCAGATTTTCCAGTCGGGTCAGACTGAGCTGACGACGGCGTTTGAGCATTTCCTCCAGCATAACAACCATCTGCTGTGGGCTGATAAACTCCCCGGTCAAGGTTGCCAGGCGCTCATCGAGTCGGCCGAGCTCCTCTTCCAACAGTACCTTTTGTTGACGATTTTCCGCATCGGGATCCTGCGCGGCCCCAGCGACAATAGCCACCGCCTGTTGATCGAGGGCAGCAACCGTCGCTACCGCTGGACCGATTTGCACTTCCAGTGCCCGTTTGCGCATAACCAGCGGCTCGATCAGCAGCAGATACCAGAGCGTCGTCAGCACCGCCAGCAGTGAAACAGCCAGCAACAGGCGCTCGCGGGGAGCACGGGCATCGATCCAGCGACAGGTCTCGTGCAAATGGCTCCGCAAAGAAATCATGGCGTTTTCTCCACGCTGCTCCGTAAAACGAAATCGACAGCATCTTTCCGCTCTTCGGAACGACTCATTACCAGACTGGCAAATTCAAGTCCCGCAAAAGAAGGCTGCCGGCTCAGGCGCTGCACATAACGTGGCACCAGCTCCGCGCGCAGGGCACTTCCTTGCAGCACCAGGGAATGTCCCCCATCAGCCAGAACAAGATCCCGCAACCAGACTCCAGCCAGATCCTCCCGAGCCAGGCCTTGCAAATGTTCAGAAAATCCGGAGAACTCATCGGGAGAGTGGTCCGCCAACAGGGTCAACAACGGCAGTCGAGAGGCCTTCTCAATCCTCAATTGAGCAACCTGACGGGACAAAATCTCACTATATGTCCTGACTGGATAATTTTGCTGCAGATCTACGATTCTTTGCTGAGCCGCCTGCTCTTGGACAGCTAAATCAGCCAAATGGCCTGCCGTGCGCCACAACTGCCAACGAGCCACGCCATAACCCAGCAACAGAAACACAACGAAAACGGTCACCGCCAGCAACAAACGCCGAGCAGAAAGAAACGAGGTCTTGATAAAGACTGCTGACTGATAAAGGTTTATCTGCTGAGTCATGAACCCACCATTTCCATCCGAAGGGCCGCACCGATGGCCAATAGACTCTGTTCCGGTCGATCGGGCAGAACTTGACAATCGAGCAGTTCGGCAAGTTCCAACGGCTTCACCGCTATCCCCAAAGCCTTTCCTATATTGACCATTAATTCAGCCGAATCAAAACCCAGCGGTGCCAACGTCAGGGAACCGATAGACGGTTGAGAAAAATTGCTCTCAAAAAAATCGAAAGAACGCTGCACCTCAAGGGCCACCGAATCAACCATGTCCTGCCAATAAGGAGCATCGAATCGCAAAGCCTCCGCGCCGATGTTGATACTGCGGGCCAAACACAACTTTCCATCACGACAAATTATAATCTGGCCAGAATCCAACCCGAAATAGAGCAGCGCCACTCCCCTGTCGGCACCAGGCAACAAATTGCCCATATTACGCAGAACCAACTCAGGAATATCAATAGCCTGCAGTTTAAGTTTCGTATCTTTCAGCAGAGCGACCTTTTGCCGGAGAAGATTCTGCCGAGCCACCACCACATAGGCCGTTCGAGCCCCCTCGCGCCGAGTATCCCGCGGCACCTGAAAAACATCGACCACGGCCTCTTCAAGGGGAAAGTCGATCAGGTCTCGAATTTGCCAGCGAACCGCGTCACGCAATTCGCTATCCGGAACTTCGGGCGGAGCGATCTGCAACATCTGATAATCATCGACAGCCAAAGAAAAGACGGCTCGACTGCCTGTCAAACCAACCTTTTTTAACCAACCCTGCAGCAAAGCAGGCTGTTGGCCAGCATCACCGGACAGAAAATCACAAGCAGTAAGCTGCGGTGCGGCCTCCCCCCGGAGCAAGACATGGGCTACAGCCATACCACCCGGTTCTTGACACACACCGACAATGCCCCTCGAAAAAGACAGCTTATTTGAAAGAAACCTCATTCTACTGACAGCCTCGCTTGCCCTGAAGTAAAATAGGGCACACCGAAAAAACAACACATGACAATCTGAAGAAACTGATCCTATAAAAACGACACTTTATGTTGCATCGTGTTTTTAATCAAGGAAAAATCATGCATTAAACCTTACACAAATAGCCCCTTGTGCACATCTAGCAAAATCTGATCCACGTGGCAAAAATTTCGCCATTCACCCACAATCTATAAACAAATACCCTTCCCGGGAGACCATCGAATCTATCATGGTCCAACAGGGTCCTGCGACAAATATTTAACATATCTTCATTGAAGATCTTATAGCATATCGTATCTCATGACCTATAATACCGACTCAATTAAAGATTGCTAGCCACCGCATCCGTTTTCTGTTATTGTAAATAAAAAATATTTGGCATGAACCTTGCGTTACCCTGAATGGTAACTTAATTGTCTTGCCATCCAATGACGCATTCGCAAGAACTCATTAGAAGCCTAAACAAAAAATTGTCCTATAATGCCTGGTATTTTTTCAGGGAAGAAGACTCACATCTAAGATATCGAGGTCCTGAAAAAACACCGGAGGTCGAACTTTTTGCGACGCCATCATCCAATAGAGAGATAAAGATCCGCCCATGGGCAAAACAGCTTCACAATGCTCCACCCCCAACAACCCAACCCTCAGCCGCCGCACACTACTCAAGGTGGGGCTGACCTGCATAGCCGGCTTGGCCTTGCCGCTTCCCAGCTTTGCTCAACTCAGCGGGCCTATTGACAGGGAACGAAGCCTTTCCCTCTATAACACTCATACCGGTGAAAGCTTGCAGTCAGTTGTTTACTGGTCCTCTGGAAACTATCTTCCCGAGGCTCTTAGCGAGATCAACTTCTTGCTACGGGACCATCGAACGGACCAGATTAAGCCCATGGACCCAAAGCTATTCGACCTCCTCAACACCCTCAGCAACAAGCTGGGCAATCGCAAACCATTCCAGATTATTTCCGGCTACCGCTGTCCAGAAACCAATCGGAAACTGCGCCAAGCAAGCAGCCGAGTGGCGAAAAACAGCTTTCATTTGACCGGACAGGCTGCCGATATTCGTCTCCCCGGCCACAACTTGGCACAATTGAAACGAGCGGCCCTGAGCTTAAGAGCCGGCGGGGTAGGCTACTACCCACAGTCAAATTTCATTCATGTGGATACCGGACCACGGCGCAGCTGGTAATCCAGCCGGCGCTATCCTTAAGACTTAAAAACAGAAAGGCCGCCCCATGTATGAGGCGGCCTTTCTGTTTTTAATATTGAATATCTAAAGTGCTCTTATCGAGCACCCTTCTTTAGTTCAATCAAAATTTGCTTGGCCACCGCCTTAAGGGTTTCAAAAACCCCCTCTCCCGTCAAAGCACAAGCCTTAAATTCGGGGACCGCACGGGGGTTGAGAAAACCCTGCAGTTCATCCATGGGCGACAAGTTGGGCAAGTCAACCTTGTTGTACTGAACCACAAAGGGCAGATTCTCCAACTGATAACCATGTTCCTCAAGATTATCCTTGAGGTTTTCCATGCTTTCAATATTGGCATCAAGTCGCTCTTCCTGACAGTCAGCGACAAACACCACACCATCAACCCCCTTAAGAATCAACTTTCGCGAAGCGTCGTAAAAAACCTGTCCAGGAACGGTATAGAGATGAAACCGGGTCTTAAAGCCACGGATTTCACCCAACGCCAAGGGCAGAAAATCGAAGAACAGAGTCCGCTCCGTTTCGGTCGCCAAAGAGATCATCTTACCCCGAGCGTCCGGAGCGGTGCGCTTATAAATGGTCTGCAGATTGGTGGTCTTGCCACACAGACCCGGCCCATAATAGACGATTTTACAATTAATTTCACGGGAGGCATAATTAATGAAGGACATGAGACTACCCGTCAGCTAAAAAGATTATCAATATCGTCATCGCTAATTTCGGCAAAAGGGTTCTTCGGACCACTGCGAGAACCGATCGACGCCGATTTGCGGGTGAGTTCGACAAAAACATCTCCCAGCGCATCACTGGCTTTCTTGACCCGCAACCGAACCAAGCCGAGAGAACTTCGATTATCAAAAATGACCACCAGAATAACCCGGTCGGCAATAATAGAAATATGGATATTGTCCTTCTCACCTTCATGGAAAAGAATGGAAAATTCCTTTTCCCCGATGAGTTTGGCCAAACCACCTGTGGCAGCGATATTACCTGCCGTCAGTGAAGCGAGGCTGGTCGTATCGAGGTGCTCCGTCTCCCCCGTCGCCGCCATCAACTGCCCATTGCGATCGACCAAAAAGACCGCCTTGGCATTAGATTCACGCAACAGCTTTTCAGCGAGTTTGACGATCTGCTGAAATTCCTCATCGTACATAACCAGAGAGGATTGAGATCCGAACATACCTTAACTCCTATAAATTTTTCATACCGTAGGATTTTATAACATCTACCCTCTGATCTAGCAAGTACTTTCCCTGCCGCGACCGGTCTCCTGACCAAAGCAAAAAAGCCTCCGGTGAAATGTTCCACCGAAGGCTTTTTTGCTTACCCAACAAAGCTAAAGCTACTTGTTGCCATCACCACAATCGGCGGGCATCTCAGACAATTTGCGATACAGATCGTAACGCCTCCGAACCCCCTTGGTTGCCTGCTCCATGAGCATGCCCGCTTCTGCGGGCTTAACCTTCTTCAGCACCCGATAGCGGTTCTCACCGTAAGCATACTCGGCAAAGGCAATAGTCGGCTCGTTGCTGTCCATCTGCAGCGGATTCCGTCCCTCTGCAACCAAACGGGGGTCGTAACGGAACAAAGGCCAGTGACCGCAGTTAACGGCTCTTTTACAGGTATCCACGGCAGTCGTCATATTGATTCCATGAGCGATACAGTGACTGTAGGCCAAAATCAACGATGGACCGTCATAAGCCTCGGCCTCAATAAAGGCCTTGACCACCTGGGCCGGATTGGCAAGAGATACCTGAGCTACATAGATGTTGCCGTAAGTCATAGAGATCAGGGCCAGATCTTTTTTCGGCATACGCTTGCCACCAGCGGCAAACTGAGCTACCGCAGCCAGAGGCGTGGACTTACTAGCCTGGCCACCAGTATTGGAATAGACCTCGGTATCGAGGACCAGAGCATTAACATTACGCCCGGAAGCCAACACGTGGTCGAGACCGCCGTAGCCGATATCGTAAGCCCAACCATCGCCACCGACGAGCCACACAGACTTTTCAACCAGGTAGTCGGCCAGAGACAGCAATTGCTTGGCGTCAGGGCTTGAACAGCTCTCGAGAATCGTCTTCAATTTATCGACCCGTTGACGCTGGACCTCTATGGCCTCCTGAGTCGACTGATCGCCGACCTTGATCTCAGCCATGAGCGTTTTGGCCTCGCCACAACCTTCCCCGGCGCAAGCCAGCAACTTGTCAAGGATCTCGTAGGCAAAGGCCTTGAACTTATCGACCCCGAGACGGATACCGTAACCAAACTCGGCATTATCCTCGAACAGAGAGTTATTCCACGAAGGACCAAGACCATCCTTGCGCGTAGTCCAAGGGGTAGTCGGCAGATTACCTCCATAGATAGAGGAACAACCGGTGGCATTGCTCATCAGCAATCGGTCGCCAAAAAGTTGGGAAAGTAATTTAACAAAGGGCGTTTCACCGCAACCGGCGCATGCACCGGAAAATTCAAAAGTGGGCGGCAATAGCTGACTTCCTTTAACCGTTGCCCTGTTAAGCAGCGCCGGATCGGTATCGGGCAGGGCCAGAAAAAACTCCCAGTTAACAGCTTCCTGCTCACGCAAGGGGACCTGGAACTCCATATTGATCGCTTTATGCTCGGGATTCTCCTTGCTTTTGGCCGGGCAATTGTGAACGCAGGCACCGCAACCGGTACAATCCTCGGGCGCTACCTGTAGGGAAAATTTCTTGCCTTCGAGCCCCTTGCCGCGAGCATCGCAGGACTTAAATGTTTCTGGCGCACCCTGCAGATCCCCGGCATCGCAAATTTTCATGCGAATAGAGGCATGGGGGCACAAAAAGGAACAGATACCGCACTGCGCACACAGATCCATATTCCATACCGGAATATTCACTGCGATGTTGCGTTTCTCGTATTTGGCGGTACCCACGGGGAAGGTGCCGTCGTCGGGCATGACCGAAACAGGCAGATCATCGCCAAGACCGGCGATGATCTTGGCGGTAACATTCTTGACGAATTCAGGAGCCCGGCTATCCACCACCTCTTTCATGACGATGGTGCTGTCTGCAGCTGCCGGGTCCACCTGCTGAATATTCTCCAGGGCGGCGTCAACCGCCCGGTTGTTCATGGCCACAACCTTTTCACCGGCCTTGCCATAACTCTTGGTAATCGCTGCGCGAATCTCGGTTACTGCCTGATCCTGGGGAATGATCCCGGAAATCGCAAAAAAGGCCGTCTGCATGATGACATTAATACGAGCTCCAAGGCCAATCTCGCTGCCTAAGCGAACACCATCGATCACATAAAATTTAAGATTTTTTTCGATGATGGACTGCTGCACTTCAAGGGGCAGTTGAGCCCAGACCTGATCCTTGTCGTAGGGGCTATTGAGCAGGAAA
Source organism: uncultured Syntrophotalea sp. (assembly GCA_964555005.1). GTDB lineage: Bacteria > Desulfobacterota > Desulfuromonadia > Desulfuromonadales > Syntrophotaleaceae > Syntrophotalea_A. Next base: position 10,074 of record CAZKQY010000345.1, read on the forward strand.
GTAGCACCCTGCTTGGCCTTGCCCAGCATGTCGTACTTCTCAAGGAAAGAAAAGTTGTGACAGGCGACAAAGTCCGCAGCATCAACCAAATAGGGCGAACGAATCGTTTTGGCACCGAAACGCAAATGACTGACAGTCACACTGCCGGCCTTCTTGGAATCGTAGACAAAATAGGCTTGAACCTTGTTCTCCGTGGTGGCGCCAATAATCTTGATAGAGTTCTTGTTAGCACCAACAGTACCGTCGGAACCGAGACCATAGAACATGGCAGCGTAGCCTTTGCTCGGCACTTTGAATGCCGGATCGTAAACAAGGCTACTGCCGGTAACGTCATCATTGATACCAAGAGTAAAATGATTTTTCGGTTTGGCTTGAGCAAGATTATCGAACACTGCCTTGACCATGGCCGGCGTAAATTCTTTGGAGCCCAAAGCGTAACGCCCCCCAACGATGGTCGGATATTCGGTCCGTTCAATCAGGCCATCGCTCATAGCTTCGCCAATGGCGGTTCGAACATTCTGATAAAGGGGTTCGCCAATAGCACCAGGCTCCTTGGTCCGGTCGAGAACGGCCACCTTCTTTACCGAAGCCGGCAAAACCTTGGCCAGCACTTCAACTGTCAGGGGCATGAACAAACGAACCTTAAGCAGACCTATTTTCTCGCCCTTGGAAACCAGATACTTCACCAACTCGTGAGCCGTATCGGCGCCCGAGCCCATCATAACAATGACCCGCTCGGCATCAGGATCGCCAACATAGTCAATCAAATTATACTGACGACCGGTAAGTGCAGCGAACTTGTCCATCTGCGCCTGCACAATGGCTGGAACCGCCTCGTAGTATTTGTTAACCGTTTCACGGCCCTGAAAATAAACATCCGGATTCTGCGAAGTGCCGCGAATTTTGGGCCGCTCAGGGGAAAGACCCCGTTCCCGATGAGCCCGCACCAGTTCGTCATCCATCATGTGGCGCATATCATCGTACGTTAGCGCTTCAATCTTCTGAATCTCGTGGGAAGTGCGGAAACCGTCAAAAAAGTGCAAAAAGGGCACCCTTGACTCCAGGGTCGCAGCCTGAGCGATCAGCGCGAAATCCATGACTTCCTGAACATTATTGGAAGCCAGAAAAGCCCAACCGGTCGCCCGACAAGCCATAACGTCAGAGTGATCGCCAAAGATGGACAAAGCCTGGCATGCCAGAGAACGAGCCGAAACGTGAAACACGGTCGAAGTCAACTCGCCGGCAATCTTGTACATACTCGGGATCATCAGCAACAGACCCTGCGAAGCGGTAAAGGTGGTCGTCAAAGCCCCGGCCTGCAGCGCACCGTGCACCGCACCGGCAGCGCCACCCTCGGACTGCATTTCTACCACATCGGGCACCGTGCCCCAAATATTAGTTTTCCCGGCCGCACTCTTAAGGTCGGAAACTTCACCCATATTGGACGAAGGGGTAATGGGGTAAATTGCGATAACTTCGTTGGTAGCGTGAGCAACGTGTGCCGCTGCCGTATTACCGTCAATGCAAACCATCTTGCGTGACATTTTGACCTCCTGAATTTGCTTGTATTTTATAAAGTTTGCTTAAAATATCGTTTAAATTTTTTGAGGCCGCCCCTTCATTGAAAATGACAGCGGTACTTGATGTTTTACCAATCGAAACCGCAGGCCATCCCCGAACCTTCTCTCAAATGGTCTGACGACCTTCAACAGCTCGATTGATTGTTGCCTCATCGATATACTCCAGATCGCTGCCCAAAGGTATTCCGTGAGCCAGACGACTCACTCGAATATCCAAAGGACGAATCAGGCTGGCCAGATAATGAGCTGTTGCCTCGCCCTCAACGCTGAAGTTGGTTGCCAGCAATACTTCCCGAACCGACCCATCTGCCAGACGAACCATAAGCTCAGCAATTTTAAGTTGCGCAGGCCCGATACCGTCAAGAGGCGACAGAGCCCCATGCAGCACATGATAACGACCGCGATAAGAACGGCTACGTTCTACGGCCATAAGATCTTGAGGTTCCTGCACAACGCAGAGCAATTCTGCATTCCGAGCCGGATCTATACAAACAGGGCAAGGATCATCCTCGGTGTAATGGAAACAGATTGAGCAAAAGCGAGTCCGAGCCTTCATTTCCCGAATAGCTTCAGCCAACGACTCGGCCTCTGCATTCGGTTGCCGCAAGACAAAAAGAGCCAGTCGAGTCGCCGTTTTTTTCCCAACCCCCGGAAACTTGCCCAGCTCTGCAACCAGACGGTTAAACGAAGGGTTGATTTTCCAATCTATCATAAATTTTCCGCCTGTATCAATCTTTTTTAAAATAACGTTCTATTGCGTGCTTTTGATAAAAAATCCCCATGACATCCCTCAAGGTTGCCACAGCTTACGTCATACAAACCAAGGGCATACTCACCGCGATCTCATCAAACGACAAAAATGACCCATGTCATGTCATGTGCGAGGGGGCTGGTAAGTCACCGTAATTTTTTTCCTGATCAATGAAGAAAAATTCTCGACTAATAGCTTAGTCGGGATTTTTTGAAGCAGAGCAGAGTAAAAGGGACAAGACTTGGCCGGACACAGCACGCATGACACGACACTAACACCAGAACAGCTAAAATACTACAAATGCCGGCCCGCATGCCCCAAAAACAGCCGACAACCGTTACATAAGACCAGGAATATTCATGCCGCCGGTAATCTTGGACATTTCTTCCTGAGCCATGGCCTGGCTCTTCTTGAGCGCCTCATTAACAGCGGCCAGCACCAAATCCTGAAGCATTTCGACATCCTCCGGATCGATCACGCTCGGCTCCATCTTGAGAGCCACCAACTGCTGCGCGCCATTGACCGTCGCGGTCACCATACCGCCACCCGCCGAGGCCTCAACCTCACGGGTCTGCAACTCTTCCTGCATGCGAGCCATTTTTTGCTGCATCTGCTGCGCCTGCTTCATGATATTTCCAAGACCTTTGGCCATAGCGTCATCCTCCTCGCACCCTGTCGGCGCTGTTTTTTTCTTACAGGTCCTGCAAGCGGCCCCCCTTAAGGGCAATCACACCTACGGGCTCTCCTTATCTATCGGTTTAATCTCTACGATTTCTCCACCCAGAATCTCCTGGGCCGCCTTAACCACCGGATGTTCCCGAGCCTCCTGCTCTAACTGCTCTTTACGGCCCGTTTCCAACGACCGGCGTTCTTCCGCCAGAGAAGGAGGCACTCGGCCACCATGGTCGTCGGCCACCGCCACGACACCAAGCTTCAGCGGCTGCCGGAAAAATTCTTCAGCCAGATTCTGAAAGATCTCCGCTGTTTCAGCATCCTTCATCTGTTCCAAATGAAAAGAACCCATCACAAATCCGACTTCCAACTCGGGCAGAGCAAAGCGCACCAAACGACCATGCTCCAGGATACTACCGATTCGCGGCCGAGACTTGCGAACATGCTGCACCAGCTTGGGCCAACAGGTCTGATCGAAAACAGCCACCGGCGGCGCGGGATCGAGG
>CAZKQY010000346.1:0-7004 GCA_964555005.1 uncultured Syntrophotalea sp.
TTTGGCTCAAACTCAAACACCTCAGCCATCCTTACGGTTTTAGATACCGGCCGGGCAGTCAGAATATAATGCAGGTTTTGGCGGCTTATCCCCAGTTGCCGGGCCAGCCATGCCTTGGTTTTGCCCTGGCGTTCAAGCTCTTTCTGTATTTTTTTGGTATTCAAGATTAGTTTCATGGTTCCTGAATACATTAGGCTTTTGTTGAGGTCAATAGCTTTTTTTACCTTTGCGTTAAAGCGCAATTATATTTTTTTAAACCTGTAAAATTATTTCTTGCCATGCCCGTAAAAGTGGGGTATATTAGATTCAAAAGCTGGCAAAAATAATAACAAAGGAGCGCAATATGAAACCCATCAAACTCAACACCCTGCGGCTTAAAAATTTCAAAGGCATCAAGTCTTTCACGCTCGATGCTACCGGCCAGGACGTGTCCATCTACGGCGACAACGCCACCGGGAAATCCTCGCTCATGGACGCCTTTTTCTGGCTGTTGTTTGACAAGGACAGTCACAACCGGGCGGACTTCGACATCAAGACCATAGAGGCCGGCGCCACAAAACACGGTCTGGATCACGAGGTTGAGGCCGATCTTTATGTGGATGGTCAATCGGTCAGGCTGAAAAAAGTCTTTTCGGAAGAATGGACAAAGAAGCGCGGTGCTGCAAAAAAAGAGTTTACCGGCCACACAACCGCGTACTTCATCAATGACGTACCGGCCAAAAAAGCCGACTACACGGCCAAAATCAAAAAGATCATCGACGAAGAAACGTTCAGGCTGCTCACAGATCCCAGGTACTTCAATACGGTTTTGCACTGGCAGAAGCGCAGGGAAATCCTGCTTTCGGCCTGCGGTGACATATCGGATCAAGACGTTATCGCATCCAGCAGCGAGCTCAAAAAATTACCAGAGATCTTGGGCGACCGGACCCTTGATGATCACCGGAAGATGATCGGAGCCCGGCGCAAAGAGGTCAACAAGGAATTGGAAAAATTGCCGGTCCGGATTGATGAAGTCACACAGGGCATGTCTTACTTCCTTCCAGACATATCCGAAATTGATCCAGGCCAGATCCGGAAAAACATTGAGCATCACAAGTCTGAAAAGGCCGATGCCGAAGCCGAGATCACCCGGCTTGAATCCGGGGGGCAAGCCGCGGAACTCAAAAAACAGCTTTCTGAGGTCGAATACAAAATCCAGGAAGAAAAAAACAGATTTGCAAGTGATAAAGCCCAAAAGCTCAACGCGCAGCGGGTGGAGTTAAATCAGGCAAAGACCGACGCAAACCGCCTTGAACATGAGATCGGTGCAAACCAGACCCGGATTGCCGAAGCCGAAAAAGAAATCCAGGCCCTTGAAGCGCGGGCCGGTGATCTCCGGAAGCAATGGCATGAGGTAAACAGCCGGCAGTTTTCAGCAGATGATACCTGCCCCACATGCGGTCAGGCCATGCCGCCTGAAATCATCGATCAGTCCAGGGCAAAATTCAACCAGCAAAAAGCCGCGGAGCTTGCCGAAATAACCAAAAAAGGCAAGACCGCAAAGGCAGAAACAGAGCAATGGCAGGAAAAAATCAAGGCATGGAAAGATCAAATCAATTCAGCCCTGGAAAAGATTAACGACCTGCAGGATTTCCAGGAAAAAGCCGAGGCAAAGATCAAGGAGATCGAAAGCACAGGGCTGGCCGAAACTGGCCTGGAGTCGCAAAAGGCCGAACTGGAAAAGCAGATCGAACAAATCAGCGCCGGCGACAACTCGGAGGCACTTGCAAAGGCCCGGGAAAAGATCGCCGTCAACGAAAAGCAGATCGAAGCCCTTAACAACTCACTGGCCCGATTGGACCAGCACAAGCAGGCCCAGGCCCGGATTGAAGAACTCAAAGCCCAGGAAAAGAAACTGGCGGCTGAATATGAGGACATTGAAAGCCAGATTTACATGACCGAGCAGTTTGTCCGGGCAAAGGTGAATATACTGGAAGAAAAGATCAATAGCCGCTTTGCCGCGGCAAGGTTTAAGCTTTTCGAAGAACAGATCAACGGCGGGCTGGAAGAAACCTGCATCGCGTTGATCAACGGCGTGCCTTATCACTCGGCTAATAACGCTGCACAGCTAAACGTAGGGCTGGATATTATCAACGCACTGTCAGATTATTACGGGTTCACGGCACCCATCTGGATCGACAACGCAGAGGCTGTGACCAATCTGGCCGAAACCGAATCACAGATGGTTAAGCTCGTGGTTTCCAAAGATCATCCCAAACTTACAATTTTCAAGGAGGAATCATGTCAGAACAGAAAAGCATCGTAAAAAAGCCGGTTGACCGATTAAAACAGGTTATTCAATCACCCTCTGTCCGTGAACAGTTTTCAAACGCCATGGGCGAAAACTCAAGCCTGTTTGTGTCCAGCCTGATTGACCTGTATGCCAGCGACAAATACCTGCAGGAATGCGAGCCGGGCAAGGTGGTAATGGAAGCCCTGAAAGCTGCCACGCTCAAGCTGCCTATCAACAAGAGCCTGGGTTTTGCTTATGTGATCGCATATAAAAAGCAGCCCCAGTTCCAGATCGGTTACAAGGGCCTGATCCAGCTTGCCATGAGGACCGGACAATACCGCTACATCAATGCGGATAAGCTGTTTGAAGGAGAGATCAAGCGCCATGACAAAATGACCGGCGAAATTGAATTGGGGGCCCCTACCGGCTCCAATGTGATCGGATATTTTGCCATGATCGAAACGGTCAATGGTTTTCGCAAGGTCTCTTACTGGACAAAAGAGCAGATCGAAACCCATGCCAAACGGTTTTCTCAGTCTTACAACTCATCACACAGCCCTTGGAAGACCGACTTTGACGCCATGGCCTTAAAGACCGTGCTCAAATCCCTGCTTGGCAAGTACGGCATCATGTCAATCGAAATGGCAAACGCCTTTGCCAAAGACAACGACGCAGATCCCCAGGCGGAAATCGACGCCAATGCCAACCAGGAATTTATTGATGTGGAGGCCGAAGCCGCGGCGCCGGAAAACGGGCAGGAAAATGACCCACCCATTTCCGAAGAAGAAGCCGCAGAGATTGAAGCGCAAGAGGCAGCCCAGGCACCCGGGACAGATGGGCCGGGGTTTTAAAGTGAGGGCATAGAGATGGAAAGATGGCGCGATATTCCCGGAAGGGAAGGCATATATCAAGTCTCAAATAAGGGAAGGTTGAAAAGCTTTAAAGGCGACCCATCCGGGTGCGTCCTTTCTAATAGAAACAAAACCGGGGGGTACTTCAGTGTGGTTTTATGCGCTAAGGGCAGAGATCGGCAGTCTTTGAAGCTACATAGGCTTATAGCTGAAGTGTTTATCCCTAATCCAGAAGGCAAGCCACAAGTCAATCATAAAGACGGAAACAAACAAAACAATTCAGCAGACAATCTTGAATGGGTCACTGAAAAAGAAAATATGGAACACGCAGCAAAATCAAACCCCGCCTTTTTAAAGGAAATGAATAAATGGAATAGAATTGTGCGACCAAAGCGGGTGTTGCAAAGGTCTTTATCGGGGAAGATCCTTGGAGTGTTTTTAAACTGCAAAGAGGCCTCAAGGGCAACAGGGATCTGCGGCAGAAATATTCATCAAGTCGCTTCAAAAACCGAATACAAGCCGGGGTTCATCAGAAGCCAGGCAGGCGGCTTTGTTTGGGAGTTTCTCGATGCAGATTGATACCCTCGCCAGCGGGAGTTCTGGCAACTGTTATATTGTCGATGATAATCATACAAAAATTATGATCGAGTGCGGGATACCCGTAAATCAAATTCGTAAAAAGAGGAGGTTTAAAGTTCATGAGATATCGGGTTGCCTGATATCTCATGAACACTGAGATGGTGACCATTGCAAGGCGGTCAAGGAAATTATGAAATCCGGCATAGACACCTACGCATCTGCAGGCACCATTGAAGCCCTAAAGCTCCAGAGCCACAGACTACATGCTATTCATGCCAAAAAACGCTTTTCAATCGGCACCTGGACAATCCTGCCGTTTGAAGCTGAGCATGACGCCGCCGAGCCCCTTGGCTTTCTCATGGCAAGCACTACAGGCGAAAAGCTGCTTTACCTCACAGACTCCTTTTATTGCAGATATAAGTTTAAAGGAATTTCACACCTTATGGTTGAATGTAACTATAGCAAAGACATTTTGGCCGAAAACATCAAAGCCGGGATTATAAGCCCGGCCCAAATGAAACGGATCTACCGCTCTCATTTATCACTGGATAACCTGATAACGTTTCTATGCAACAGTGACCTTTCCCGGGTCCAAGAAATCCACCTGCTGCATCTGAGCAACGACAATAGCGATGCGGCCCGGTTCAAGAAAGAGATCGAGGCCCTTACCGGCAAGCCAACATATATAGCTTAAAAGGAAAGCATAATGGAGGTAGGAATGAACTTTGAAGTTATTGTTACAAATGAAATTTTGGGAAATTCTCGCCAAATAATGAGCATGGAACAACTTGAGCATTATAATATTTGTGCACTAGCGTGTGCAAGAAAAGCACGGCGAGACGGCAAAGAACACACCATTGGCATGTGGACGGTACGACCGGCCAAGGGCGCCTACCAGTCAAATTCGGGGAAATGAAAAATGGATAAAATTATGATGCTATTGACAATTATCATGGGCATATTGCTGGTAATACTTTTCGTATCTACAACGTTCTTCCCTCAAGATTCTGCTCCAAAGATAACACAAATTATTAACACCCCAATTACAACAATAGAGGCAACTGTCACCGCCTATACGAATAGAGTAGAAGAAACAAACAATGATCCCACACACACCGCCACAATGACAACTCCCATACCCGGACTAACTTGTGCGGTTTCTAGAGACCTGATCTGCTGGCTTGGCGGTAGAATATACATTGAGGGAGTTGGTGTCTGGCATGTTGATGATCTGATGAACAAAAGATATGAACAGTCTATTGACCTGTACATGGGAGATGTCAACGTAGCAAAGACTTTCGGCAAACAGACATTAAAGATTGTCTATTTGGGGAGGTAATAACCCATAAGGAGAAACAAGTGACTGCTCCGCCAGCTAAAGCAGACGGCTTCCAGGGGCAAACCCCAGAGTCTTCAGCCCAAGACTCAAAATGTTGATAGCGGCGTTTTCGGATGTAATAACATGGGAACCAGACGATATGATTAACTCAGGAACATCTTCGCTCCACGACACAGCCGAAGTTGTTTTCCAATATACATTTGTTCCATCTTGAAACAGTACATTCATTCCTTACTCCGGCATTTTTATTTTTCCCTGAGAAATCCAATCCCGTATTCCAGCCTTATCCGCCTCAGCTTCACGCCATGCTTTGTGATACATCTCCCCCCGCAGCCATAACCAGTCGAGCAATTCTCCCGTATCCCAATCCAGCTCCACAGACGGCAGAACCGGCTCAGGGATCGGCTGTACCAGCGCTTCGGGTGGATACATCCTGATCGTCTGCGTCTCCGTCACTACCTGTCCGCCCCCGCAGCCATTCAAGATAAGCAATGGGCACAGACAAAGAAAGATAAGCATCAACTTCTGCGCTCGCTTTTCTAATGCTTGCAATTTCCTCATCCTTTCTACGTATTCTCTCCGCTGCTTCGAGTTCAATTTCCTTTTGCCTTTCAATTCGATTGGCAAGGAGTTGTTCGGTCCTTTCTCGTTCTGCCCGTTCCGCCTGAAGAGAATTGAGAATAGTCTGATTGGCTTGTTGAGCAATTTCATAGTTTCTCTCCGCCAAGTCCCGTTCCGCTCGTGCTACCTGCCCGGAGTACCAAAGCAGAGCGATGAGAAAGATAACACCCACACCCACACCGATCTGGATGAGTAATTTGTTAATCATGGCTTCCTCCACTTGTCATCGAGCGTGGCAAAGCCTACATAAGCTCCAGATAATCCACCAACAAAGAGGTAAAATGATCCTGCAATATCCGCCAAGAACTCACTCTTAGTCACTGCAACAAGAATGGGATAGGCTAACCCCGCTACTACAGACACCCACGCCATTCGTCTGCGGTTTGTCCAACGTAGTGAGGGATTAGGACGATCCATTATCCCCACCTTACCATTAAATTAAATGGGTCTGTGCCCTGAAGTTCCCGAAGCTTCTCCATTGCTTCCCAAGACTCCAGTACTGCTTCCAACTCTCCAAGGGTTCCAAGTTTCATCCCTGGAGCTATGCATCCCACCACATCATCGACAGTATTTCCAGGATGAAGAAGAATATACGTCCTGCCCGGCACGTCTTGCAATATGTAGGACACAGGAAACTTCTCCGAATCCCAAACTTCTACCCGGTACAATCCCTCAGGAATACACGAGATATACGGAGTGTTATCTTTCCACGGCTTCTCAACTGTGTAGCACCAGAAAGACCACCCGGCAGCAGTTAACTTGCCGAAGGTTCCTTGCTCTGAAGTTCTGAATCTTGTGATAAGCATATCGGTCATCATTTCACCTTAACCAAAAAGCGTTTCTTTAAGGGCACATCCAACCAGAGGTACAGTTAAAACTATAAAAATCCAAAACTTTATCTCCAGAGCCTTTACCCGTTCCTTCAGACCTGTTACTCCATTTCCATAGATGCCCCGTTCAATCTTTTCAGTTGTGCGCAGTAGCTCTTCAATTTTGGTCTCTAGTTGGTAAAGTTGTCCCTCCTTCATCTGGTATCCCCCTAACACTTCCCTTTACGCCCGCCTGTCTTGCGGCCAGTTCCGGGGCCTGCATTGTTTCCTCGACCCGTTTTTAGGCCCACGGGCATTCTTAGGAGGACCTGTTTTATCTCTTTTCGGCATTATTTCTTACCCTTCTTTCTGCTCTTGCCTGCCTTTTTATAGGCTATGGCAACAGCTTGATCTTTTGGTTTCCCAGCCCTTCTCTCGCGCCTAATATTTTCAGAAATAGTCTTTTGCATGAGCACGAACCTGTGCTGTGGTATATCAAACTGCAAAACAGAACTCCAGAAAACAGTTTACAG
>CAZKQY010000347.1:0-12475 GCA_964555005.1 uncultured Syntrophotalea sp.
CCCCACCAAGCATCAGCCGCTCGTTGATACGCTGCCGCATGATATTAGCCGCCTCGGCCAACTGTAGCCGGCTGTTAATGCCCATGGCTTCAGCGGGATCATCCATCACCAGAGCCCGCACCTTGCAGTCGTCAGCCCGCAAGGTGGCCAGCACATCGGTCAAATAATATTCACCCTGTGCATTATCACAGCCCAAACCGCCCAAGATCTCAAAAACCAGGGGCGCTTCAAAAACATAGATGCCGGTATTGATCTCGCCAATAGCCCGCTGCTCCTCCGTGGCGTCTTTTTCTTCGACGATACCCAACACCTCGCTGCCGTCTCGCAGAATGCGTCCGTAACCGAAGGGATCGGGCATGATAGCGGTCAACACCGTAGCAGCCGCCCCTTCGCTGCGATGATAATCCAGCAAACGCTGCAGGGTCTCCTGTCGTAACAACGGCACATCACCGCAGAGCAGCAACAGGGTGCCGACGAAATCGGCCAAAACCCCCTGAGCGCTGAGTAGTGCATGCCCGGTGCCAAGCTGTTGCTCCTGCACGGCAAAATCAACCTTCTGTCCGGTTAGGCATTCCTTGACCTCTGCAGCACCGTGGCCGACCACCAACACAATCGGTTGGCAACCGAGGCGAGCTGCCTCCTGCACAGGATAATGCACCATCGGCTGACCATTGAGCTCATGCAGCACCTTGGGCAGTGCCGATTTCATGCGGGTTCCCTTACCGGCCGCCAGCACAACAGCGGCAAGTCCTTTTGCATCCATAACAGTCCCTTCCTTAAAAATATTTCAAGCTCCAAAGTATCCCGAAAAGAACGGCCCCAGTCAAGGCTGATTTATCTCGACTAAATGAGGGGTATTTGTCTCTATGAAAAGATCGCTATTTGTTTTAGAATCTTGTCTTTAAAAAGGAGGGTTCATGCCGGAACGCCAGATTCTGCTTCGCGCCCTGGATAATATCGGGCAAGATTTGCGGAAATTGGAAATTCTCTACGAGCGCTATTTTTCCGGAGAGGAAAAACGGGAACCGCTGCGTCAACGAGAAATGCTACAAAAGCGTTTGCGCGAGTTCGTCAACCGGCGCATTATGAAGACCGATCTGCGCTTTCGCTACGAAAGCCTGGCGGCTCGCTACCACAGTTATGCCGGTTACTGGGACCGCATCCTGCGCTTAATGGACGAAGGACGCTATGAGCGCCACACCGGCGCTAAACGCCCGATCGCCCCAGTCAATCCCGATAAAATCCCCCAGCAGAACGAAAATGAAACACCCTACCAACAGCTGCTCAAAGCCCACCAGGAATGCTCTCTTGAACGACCGGCACCAAGCCGCCAGCAATTCGACGCTTACCTTGCCAAGCAACGATCCTCACTGGCAGAAAAGTTCGGCAACCAGGAAATAGAATTTAGCGTCATCACCGAAGCAGGCAAACCGAAGATCATGGCCCGTCCTAAAAAATCCCCCTCCACAAACTAAACTCGACCAAAACACCACCGATAACCACGCCAGGAGGCTGGCTAGTTTGACGGGTCGAAACAAAAATAAGCTGTTAGAGAGCGGATTTTAAAGAATTTGAGAGCGAATAGCAGAGCTATTTGGCGAAAAATGTCAAAGATATGGGCCGATCAGGCGATTTTTCCGTCGGCTCATGGTAAGCCCGACAATCTCCTAGGCCACCTCTTTTTCGCGCTCCTGATAGCGTGGCCGCTCACAAATAAACGCTTTGATTTCATGAACCTCTGGAATACGTCCAGCCACCCGTAGCAGATCATCAACCAGCAAGGCCGGCGAAACATAGACCCGATTGTCAATCATCTTGCGCACATCGCGATAAAGATGAACTTCAGCCTTAACCCCCAGCTGCGACAGTGCCTCACGCACATTGTCCAGGGTCCGTTCACAGCTTCCGCTACATTCTGGCTTGCAGATAATATCGATACGCATAATAGCCTCCGATTATCTCCAGGGGAAATGCTATTGCCAGCAAATGCTGACCTTTTTCGTAATATTATACTCCCACTATCCGATTCCACAACTAATTTTTAGTGTCACAGCAATTTTTCTGAACCTATCGTTGCGATAAGCGGGACCCCGACTAGTGTCATGTTATGCGTGAGGGGTCTGGTAAGTCGCCGTAATTTTTTTCCTGATCAATGAAGAAAAATTCTCGACTAGCCATAGCTTAATCGGAATTTTTTTTGAAGCAGAGCAAGGTAAAAAGGACAAGACTTGGCCGGACACAGCACGCATGACACGACACTAGCTGTTATCCCTTCTTTTTCTATCCAAAAAAGTCCTCTCTCGTACCTTACAAAATGCCGATAGCCACCCTGCGGGGTGGCTATCGGCATTTTGTGCGGTATTTTTACGGAACCTCAAATTACTGGCAGATGATCGGCATCGAAGCTGAGCTTAAGGGCCCGCTTAACGCGAGCTATAAGGCGAACCAGATTAACCGGCTTCGCCACAAAATCAAAAAATCCCATCTCAAGCAAGCGAGCCTCCTCATCCGGCGAAGCCTTGGTTGACAGGGCAATAACCGGTATATCCCGGGTCACGCTGTTGGACTGCAACACGCGAAAAAAATCGATGCCGGTCATGCCAGCCATGCCAGTATCCACCAGAATCAGGTGCGGACGCTCCTTAAGCACTTCCTTAAGGGCGGCGGCGGCGCTACCGAACTGAACACTACGCAAGCCCTCCTTTTTCAGCTGGCCTTGAAAAGCGGTTCGCCACAGCTCCTGATCGTCCACCACCATAACGGTCAATTCCTCGGCCGACTTACTTTCGACGACCTTGATGTAGTGCTTACTAATAGCGTCCTGCACTTCATGAGGAGTAGTCAAAAGGGGCACTACTCGCATGCCGGTCTGAAATGAAACGTTATCGAGGGTCTCCAGATCAAGGGGATTAGTTATCGCCAGAAAGAGGGCCTTTCCTTCGGTCTTAAGGGGAAAAATACCCTTTTCAAGAGCCGTATCGCAATCGATCAAACCGAGCACGTCCTCAGGAAAAGGGTGCTTACTGATATTGCTGACCGTCTTGCAATTGAACTGCCGGGCCAGAATTAACACCACGTCCCGATCACTAATAATACCCATTTCCTCAAGAACTTCACCAAGGCGCCTGTCCGAAATCTTCTGCTTTGCCAGCGCCTTACTGAGCGTGACCTCGTCCAGAACTTTTGCCTCTACCAGAATTTCACCAAACCGTTTACGTCGTAGCATCATCATCTTCCCTAAAAATAGTATTTTCGATTGTTAGCGATGCTATCACAATAAACAGGCCTAATTCAAACAAATCCGACCCTATGGGCCTGTCGGACTTATCATGAGTCGACGGGAAAATCGTCTGGTTGGCCCATATTCTCGACAATTTTTGCCAAACAACCCTGCCATACCTCTCAAATTCCCGAAAATCCGGCCTCAAACAGCCAATTTTTCATTTTAACCCGTCAAATCCGACAGGCTCCTGGCTCAGCTTTCAAGTTCTTCGGCAGATTGGCCAGCAACCTTAACCTGCAACTGCTGATCGGCGACCTCGACCCTGACTAAGGCACCAAGCCCAATTTCACCGGAGAGCAAGGCCCGACCGATACGGGTTTCCAGTTCATGCTGAAGATAACGTTTCAAAGGACGAGCCCCATAAACAGGATCGTAGGCCTCCCTGGCGATAAATTCCAGCGCCTGTTCGCTGATTTGCAGATCGATCTGGCGCTCACTTAGGCGGCGACGGAGTTCATCAATCAGCAGATTGATGATCAACTTAATCTCGTTGCGGGTGAGGGGTTTGAACAGCACGATATCGTCCACCCGATTGAGAAACTCCGGACGAAAATGCCGCCGCAGCTCGGCCATTACTGCCTTGCTGGTCTCCTCTCGAAGGATCCCGTCTTCGTCCACCCCTTCAAGCAAAAGCGGCGAACCGATATTGGAGGTCAAGATGATCACCGTATTCTTGAAATCGACGGTCCGGCCCTGGGCATCGGTTAATCGACCGTCATCGAGAATCTGCAAGAGAACATTGAAGACGTCATGGTGGGCCTTTTCGATCTCGTCGAAAAGAATTACCGAATAGGGCTTGCGACGCACTGCCTCGGTAAGCTGACCACCTTCCTCATAGCCAACATAGCCGGGAGGCGCCCCGATCAAACGGCTTACCGTGTGCTTCTCCATGTATTCGGACATGTCGATACGCACCATATTGTCTTCGCTGTCGAACAAAGCTTCAGCCAAAGTGCGGGCCAATTCGGTCTTGCCAACGCCCGTCGGTCCCAAGAAAATGAAGGAACCGATGGGCCGCTTCGGATCCTTGATACCGCTGCGGGCGCGGATCACCGCATCAGCCACCAATTGCACCGCCTCGTCCTGGCCGACAACCCTCTTATGCAGAATCTGATCGAGCTTGAGCAACTTCTCCCGCTCCCCTTCCACCAGGCGAGTAACCGGAATACCCGTCCAGCGGGAAACGATATCAGCGATCTCTTCCTCGGTGACCTCCTCCCGCAGCAATCGCGCACCACCCTGCTCACCGGCCGTAGCCTGTTCCTGCTCCTGCAGGGCACGCTCCAGTTCCGGCAAACGCCCGTGACGTAACTCCGCGGCCCGATTGAGGTCGTACTCGCGCTCAGCCACCTCTATCTCCTGCCGTACCCGTTCGATCTCCTCGCGCAGCCCCTGAAGCTTTTTGATGCCTCCTTTTTCACTGTCCCACTGGGCCCGCAGGCTATCGTCCTGGTGCTTAAGGTCGGCCAGTTCCTTACGCAGTACCACCAGGCGTTCCTGGCTGGCGACGTCCTTCTCTTTCTTCAGTGCCGCTTCCTCAATCTCCAACTGCATGACCCGGCGAGTAACCTCGTCAAGCTCAGCAGGCAGGGAATCGATTTCGGTGCGAATCATGGCACAGGCCTCGTCGATGAGATCGATAGCCTTGTCCGGCAGAAAGCGATCACTGATATAGCGATCGCTCAAGGTTGCCGCTGCGACCAGGGCGTTATCCTGAATGCGCACGCCATGAAAAACCTCGAAGCGTTCCTTAAGACCGCGCAGAATGGAAATGGTATCCTCAACCATCGGCTGATCGACCAGAACCGGTTGAAAACGACGCTCCAACGCGGCATCCTTTTCGATATATTGCCGATATTCATCGAGAGTCGTAGCACCAATGCAATGCAACTCGCCCCGGGCCAACATCGGTTTGAGCATGTTGCCGGCGTCCATAGAGCCTTCGGCCTTGCCGGTACCAACGATCGTATGCAATTCATCGATAAAAAGCAGAATCCGTCCTTCGCTGGCATGAATCTCATTGAGCACCGCCTTAAGGCGTTCCTCAAATTCACCGCGATACTTGGCCCCCGCCACCAACGAACCCATGTCGAGGGCGAAAATGGTCTTGTGCTTAAGCCCCTCGGGCACATCACCCCGCACGATACGATGAGCCAGGCCCTCGACGATGGCGGTCTTACCGACCCCCGGCTCACCGATGAGCACCGGATTGTTTTTCGTTTTGCGAGAAAGAATACGAATTACCCGGCGGATTTCGCTATCGCGGCCAATGACCGGGTCGAGCTTGCCTTTTTCTACCTCCCTGACCAGATCCCGACCGTACTTTTCCAACGCTTCATAGGTATTTTCAGGATCAGGGGTCGTTACCCGCTGATTGCCCCGTACTGCGGTAAGAGCCTGCAAAAGCCGCTGACGGCTGAAATTGAATTGCTTGAACAGTTTGCCGGCGGCTGTTGTGCCCCCTTCTTCAATCATGGCCAGCAGCACGTGTTCGACGGAGATGTAATCGTCCCGCAGCTGCTTGGCTTCTTCCTCGGCCTTCAGCAACAGTCGATTGAGCCGCTGGGTAACATAGACCTTGCCGGCCTCGACGCCAGGACCGGAAACGCTCGGTCGGCGCTCCAACTCTTTGCGTAACTCACTTAGAAAATTGTCCACCGGCACGTCGGCCTTCTCCAGCAAGCGCGGCACCAGGCCGCCCTGCTGCTGCACCAGAGCCAGCAACAGATGCTCGCCATCGACCTCGATATGACCCCGTTTCACAGCCTCGTCTTGGGCAGCCTGCATCGCTTCTTGAGTTTTTTTGGTCAGCTTATTGGTATCCATAAAGCGTCTCTTCTCCTTCACTACGACAATGAACCGCTAATTTTGTAGCACATATGATGCTTTCGCAAAAAATTGTAAAACGGCCTTTTTGCAACGCCATCAAGTATAAATGATATTCGCAACCCTGTCGGTGTCGATCCCAACAAGGTACCGAAGGCCTAAAGTACGGATTCAGCAGTAATGTAATGCTACCGGAGCCGTTATTCAAGGCTTTGCCAGCTATAATTGCCGCCGCAACAATAGCATCTTACCAATAAAAAACCGCCATGGGCAGACCTTGACGGTGGATTAGCATTAGATATTTCGGCGGCCCATATCCCTTTATCGCCCCCCCCTTTGGCTCTTTTCCTTAAATCCGTACTATAATAATACTCCAGGGAATAAGCAGACCCATAGAGTCAGATAGCTCTGAGAGAGCTGCGCCCCACATCAACCCAGACAAGAAAGGTTCCATAAAATGTTCGATATACTAATCGGAATTTTGTTGGCTAGCTGGCAGTTGCTTGTCGAAGCAGCCCCCTTCGTACTGTTCGGATTTTTAGCAGCCGGGCTCCTCAAAGCATTTGTCCCCGAAGACTTTATCGCGCGCCAGCTAGGTGGCAGCAGTTTCGGTTCGGTAATTAAAGCCTCCCTGTTCGGCGTGCCATTGCCCCTCTGCTCCTGCGGGGTGATCCCGGCGGCCATCGGCCTGCGCAAACAGGGGGCCGGCAACGGTGCCTCGGCAGCGTTTCTAATCTCAACCCCCGAAACGGGAATCGACTCCATCGCTATTACCTATGCCCTGCTCGACCCCATCATGACGGTCATGCGGCCCCTCGCGGCCTTTTTCACCGCCACCGTAACCGGACTTTGCATCAACCTTCTGCCAGCCGACCAATCGCTCCCCCCAGATGCCGCAGAGCATCATAGCGACAGTTGCTGCAGCAGCACCTGCTGCAAAGCACATCAAGTCTTGCCACAAAACCTGAAGCAACGCCTCGGCGCCGGGCTCAAATTCGCTTTCGATGACCTGCTCGGCGACATCGGCAAATGGCTGCTGATAGGCATCCTGGTCAGCGGCATCATCAGCTTTTTTGTCCCGGAATCCTTTTTTGACCACTATCTCAACGACGAATATTCGTCCCTGTTAACCATGCTGTTGATCAGCATCCCCATCTACATCTGCGCCAGCGCTTCCACCCCTATTGCGGCAACCCTGGTGCTCAAAGGCCTGTCGCCAGGCGCGGCGCTGGTCTTTCTGCTGGCGGGCCCGGCCACCAACGCCGCGACCCTGACCGTAATCGGCCGCTTCTGGGGCAAAAAAGTCACCGCCATCTACCTGGCTTCCATCGCCTGTTGCTCGCTGCTAGCCGGATGGCTGGTCAATCGCATCTACTTTTGGACCGGCGCCAATATCAGCAACTGGGTCTCTCAAGGAGCAGGACATAAGGTCTCTATGCTAGACACTTTCTGGGCCCTGCTGCTGCTGGCCCTCA
The DNA here is from genome assembly GCA_964555005.1 of uncultured Syntrophotalea sp. GTDB lineage: Bacteria > Desulfobacterota > Desulfuromonadia > Desulfuromonadales > Syntrophotaleaceae > Syntrophotalea_A. Next base: position 7,585 of record CAZKQY010000347.1, read on the forward strand.
TCGCCCGCAGCCTCTGGAAAAATCCTTCTCACCATTAATCGGCACGACTAACCAAACAGGACACCAGGAGACTGTCGGGCTTACCATGAGCCGACGGAAAAATCGTCTGATTGGCCCATATTCTCGACAATTTTCGCCAAATAGCCCTGCTATTCGCTCTCAAATTCTCGAAAATCTGGTCTCAAACAACCAGTTTTTCGTTTTGGCCCGTCAAGTCCGACAGGTTCCTAGCGCTTTTTAAGGTTGTCAAATGGGACTCCTTTCCGGATAATATACAAGGGACAGCCCATAAGATCATGCCCATGCCGGGCACACAACCGTTACTGATACCAACCAATAAAATCGGGCGGCACGGTTCAACCGTTGGGCCTATAAATGAGGAGGTTTTGATGACAAACGAATCAAATAATCAAAACGATGTCAAACTCGGGGACTCTCTAAATCCTGAAAGCCAAGAAAAACTATTTAAGAACCTGGCCTCCATAAAATCGATGGAAGTCCCCCCCCTCTTTATTGGATCCGACATCATATAAGCGATTTTCCTTGTACCAGTTAATCTACTCGATTTTCGGCCTTGTACTTGGTTTGGTTTGTGTTCTTGGTGGCATCATTCTGTTCCTTAACGGGATCACTGGTTCAACCAGTTGGACAACAAAGATGCTCGGAGCCGAGAGTAATATATCAGACGTAGCCCCCGGAGCTTTACTCTTCGTTGTTGGACTGTTTATTGTTTTGATTACTCGATTCAGTATCAAAGTTAAAAAGTAAGGAAGGTCATTCAACCAACTCAACCTGTATTTCAGCAAAAATCCAGAGTAGCCTTATCTTTTTGCAAACCTGTCACCCTTGTGCTCTTCTAAAGTCCTGTCTAATCAAATCAAAAACCACCCTGGCAAAACCCTTAGCCACCGCGGGATTAGACAGGTACTGCATCATTTGGTTCTGGTGCGCTTCACTGCCGTCCATTACTGCGTCATCGATCGCCTTAGGAAAATCACCCAGCATAGCCTGTTCAGGGCTATTGTTCCGGATCTGCTGCATGACTCCCTTGTTTTCGATGACCTTGTCTCGAATGGTCTGTGCGTAATTGGTCAGATCACCGTCGCTCAAGCCGTCGGTGATAAACAGTTCGTTCAGTCGCTGTAGAATCTGCGACAGAAACTCCTCTTTTTGATCCTTCGGCTTGGCAGTGCCGAGTTCGTTGCCCGGTTGCAAGTTATACTCGCCGGATGCTTCCATCACTAGATCCTGATGACGGAGTACTGAAAGTCGATAGTGGCTGAGTGCTACATTGCTCAGGTCAACATCATCCTCATCGTTCAACTTCTCGCGCAGCAACGGGCGCAGATGGCGACCATAAAGGCTGAGCTTTTCCAGGTCCTTGTTGTCGTAATCGACAATCTGCGACATAAATTCGTAAAAGCGGGTGAAGCTGCCAAGGTCTTTCTTAAAGATCTCCAAACGGTCCTTCTCTTGGCTACACTCCTTGAAACGCTTCTCCGCATTGGCGGTAAGCACCGGGTCGCCAAGCTTCTGGGTACGCTCGAACATCTCCTTGGCGATCTTGTAGGCATCGATGGCCATCCTGTAGCGTTTTTGCCAACGCTCGACCGCCGGCTTGCAGATGTTGCTAATCGCGGCGCTACTCTTATTCTTGGCAAAAAAGGCCACGGCAAACTGCTCGACCTCCTGCCAGAGGAAAATGCTTTCCGCTCGCAGCTTGTCAAACAGGTTAAACACTAGATCGGGATCGGATACATCGGCCAACTCTGCCGTCTGATAATAAGGCTGAAAGGAAGCGAGAATGTCCTGCGGATCGTTGAAAAAATCGAGCACAAAGGTACCGCTCTCCGCCTTGCCGGGATAGTTCCGATTCAGACGCGACAAGGTTTGTACTGCCTCGACGCCGCCGAGTTTTTTATCCACATACATGGCACAGAGCTTAGGCTGATCGAAGCCGGTCTGAAATTTGTTGGCGACCAACATCAACTGGTAATCCCCCGAATCAAAGGCCTTGCGCATGTCACGGCCCTTGAGACCGGGATTCATACTCCGCTCGGCAAACTTATCTCCCAACAATTCGGCAGCATTCGGATCATCAGCACTGAACTCCACCTCGCCGGAGAAGGCCACCATCGCACGGATCGAAGCATAGCCCATGCGTATGACATATTTGTCGAACTCCCGCTTGTAGCGCACCACCTCTTTGCGCGAGCTGGTCACCACCATCGCCTTGGCCTGTCCGCCGAGCAGGCCCATGACGTTATCCTTGAAATGCTCGACGATCACCTGCACCTTCTGCGCGATGTTGTAATCGTGCAGGCGCACCCAGTGGTTTAGCTTGACCTTGGCCCTTTTGCTGTCAACCTCTTCGTCCTTAGCCTGGATGCGCTGCGCCAGTTGGTAGGCCACCTTGTAGTTGGTGTAGTTCTTCAGCACATCGAGGACAAAGCCCTCTTCGATCGCCTGACGCATGCTGTAGACATGAAAGGCCTCGGGCTTGTTCTGTTTCGATGGCGGCAGTGCGGGGTTCGGCAAGAGGCCGAACAGCTCCAGGGTCTTCGGCTTGGGGGTTGCGGTAAAGGCAAAATAGCTGAGGTTTTCGTTGTTGCGCCGAGCGGCCACGGTGGCGTCGAGGATATCTTCCGAGGAAAACTCCAGATCATCGGTGGCGTTCTCCGTCAGCAGCACCTCTTTCAACTGCCGCGCCGTCGAACCGGACTGGGACGAATGCGCCTCGTCGGCAATCACCGCATAGCGGCGCTCTTTAAGGCTGACGCTGTTCTCGATGGCCTTGAGTACGAAGGGAAAGGTCTGGATGGTGACGATGATGATCGGCTGTGAGGTTTCCAACGCTTGCGCCAGCTTCTCCGATTTGGAGCCATCGCCAATATCGCAATTGATGCGCCCCACCACCCCGTCGGCATGTTCAAACTGATAGATGGTGTCCTGCAACTGATCGTCCAGCACCGTACGGTCGGTGACGACGATCACCGAATGGAATTGCTTGTCCCCCGCCGCTGTATAAAGTGATGAAAGCTGGTGGGCGGTCCAGGCAATGGAGTTGGACTTGCCCGAGCCGGCGCTGTGCTGGATCAGGTATTTATGCCCCGCCCCCTCGCTGCGGGCGGCATCGATCAGACGGTTGACCACCTCCCACTGGTGATAGCGGGGAAAGATCAGGGTCTCTTTCTTGGATTTCTTCCCCTGCCAGTCCTCGACCTCTTCAATCTGCAAATGCACGTAGCGGGCAAGGATGTTGAGCAGATTGTCGGGCAGCAGCACCTCGTTCCACAGATAGCCGCTGGCATACTCATTAGCATTGGCAGGAATGTCGTTCCCGGCGCCCCCCTCTTTGGTCCCTTTGTTAAACGGGAGGAAGAAAGTATCGCCCCCCGCCAGTCGGGTGGTCATGTAGACCTCGTACTGACTGACAGCAAAATGAACCAGTGCCCCGCGTTTAAAGGTCAGTAGCGGCTCCGGCTTTTTGCTGACGGGATCTTTCGGCAGGCGGGTCAGCTTGTATTGCTTGATGGCGTTATCCACCGCCTGCTTGAACTCCGACTTTAGCTCCAGGGTGGCGATCGGCAGACCGTTGACAAACAGCACCAGATCGATGCGCCAGGCCTTGGCCTTTTTGCCGGTCTCGGCCAGATGCTCTTCCATGGCATAGGGGCTGTAGACCAGCTCCGGCACGATGCGCAGGCGTTTCTTCTGGTAGCGGGACAGGGTGTCGGGGTTGAGATCGTGTTCCGGCTTGAACTGGCAGAGTTTGAAACGGGTGCCGCGATCCCGCAGCTCATGACGTAACACACCGAGAGTACCAAAGGTGCGCAGGTCGCGGTCGGCGGCGTTGGGATCGGCCTTATTAAGCTGGGTGGCGACCCGTTCGAGAAGGTGTTTTTCGGGATTTTGCGGATAGAGTTTGCAGTATTTTTGCCACTGCTCATCCTGAGTCTCTTTGACGAAGCCGAGCACGTCTTCTTCGTACAACGCCAGATCACGGTTGTAACCGCTGGATGATCCCAGTTGCCAGCCGTTGGAGACCATCTGGTTGATGATGTCGTTCTGGAAGACCGATTCTTTCGATGGGCTCTCCACAGATCCCCCCCCTTTTTTATGGACTATCAAGGATTCCTTGACAGTTGCCAATCACTACAGACTTTCACATCAGCAACTTCCGGTTGCGATGAAATAAAAAACAATTCTCATGACAAGCAGTTACAAGCTTTTTTAGCACAGATTCCCGGTAGAAATGAAAAAAAACGCCGCCCCACAAGCCAACCCTAAAAAAATAAACCCTCCGGTTTGAGCATCACAACGCGTTCACGCTGGAGAGGCTTGGAGGGTGTTTTCATTTAGAGCTGTAGTGCTAAAGATAAATAGGCCCTGACCCAATCGGCTGTCACGTCCAGAATTGCCTTACCTTGTGGCGCGTTACGATTTTACCGAAACGCTTATAATCCCCCGTTTCCTTCTGGATTCTCCCGAACGCAATCACCGGATTGATCCGAAGCGCAGCAGCAAAGACGCGAACCCGCTCGGCAGTCGGATTGTGACCCAGACCGGCAGCCCGCCACTCTTCCGACGGAATCAGGGCATCCGAAGCCCATCTGTCCGCTTCGGTTTCAAGGGCATCCACTTCACCTTGGTCCAGGTCGTCAAAAAACGCGACCGCCTCACCGTCAAAATGAAGTGCCACATGCGCCAACTCATGGCACAGCGTAAACCAGAAATTATCCAGACGGTCATGCCGCAACGTCAACGCGATTAACGGCGCTCCACCGGGCATACGAATTGCCGCCCCATCCAAATGCGTATGCGGCAAATGGGGCTCTACCACAAAATAAATACCATTTTTATGCAGGTACTCTTGCGCCAAACGCGGGCC
>CAZKQY010000348.1:0-3991 GCA_964555005.1 uncultured Syntrophotalea sp.
GAATGGGGTGTTTGATGGCAGGCCCTTCAGCCAACGTGAGCGCGGGCCTCATCGTTATGAAATGGGTGCGCATAGGGAGAGACCGCGCCGTGATAGTAGAAATGTAATGCACGTTCGATACGGGCTTGCAATCGAGTGTAGATAAGGGGTTTGGTAATCACGTCAAAAAAACCGAGCCGTAGCAGAAACGCTTCTTCATCGGCAGTAGTGTTTGCCGTCAGGGCGATTATCGGACAATTCCCGGTGCAGTCGTTTTGCCGTAGCCGTTCAAAAATCATTTGGCTGCTGACCGCTTTCAGGCAGGTGTCTACTAGAATCAGGCGTGGTGCGGTTTGTCGAGCAACGTGGATCGCTTCTTCTACGGTGACCGCAAACAGCGGCAGATAGCCCTTTTGTTTAAAGTTGCTGCAGATTGTGGAGCGATACAGATCTTGATCATCAATGATCAGAAGACAGGTGCCAGGTGAAGTCTCCGCTGGTGATTCTTGTAGATAAAAGCGTTGTATGGCTTTGAAGATGGTGGTTGGCGTGGCCAGAACCGGGTGGATATTGCGGCCGGTCTTGAATTCCAGGCTATTCAGAGTATTGAAGTCGAGAGGATTGCTAATGGCCACCTCAAGGCCGTTGTTGCAGATTTGCCGGGGAAAGACCATCATTCTTAGGGCCTGGTCGCAATCGATGAGCTCAAGCACGGTTTCCGAAACGGACAGTTCTTCAATGGCGTCGATGACTGGCAGATTAAATTGGCGGGCGAGAATATCGACTATGTCCTGATCGCTGATTAAGCCTTCATCCTCAAGAATTCTCCCGAGCGCCATGCCGTTTTTAATCTGTGCGGAGAGTGCCGCGTTTAGTTCAGTCTTGGTGATGACGCCGGCTTGTATAAGTATTTCACCAAATTTCATGCGAGATCCCATTGGTTGGTTCTCTATCTGAATAAAAATAAACTCTGTGAAAACATCCGTGCCAGAGGGCGACGTATAAGCAAAGCTCTAAACGATAGATGCAAATATGGCACCACGCCGATTGGGTGGGTTTAACTGCCTGAAAATACATGTCCTAAGCTATTTGTGAGGTACAATTCCGTGGGCCGCAGCAGGAAGGTGTAAGGTTTTTCGACGGTTATTTTCCCCATTTTGGGGTTGATTGGCTGGATCGTCCTCGTCTTGTAATAATATTCGACAAGTGCAACGAATTCAAGCTATTACATGAAGGAGTGTTCATCGTAGAGGGCAAATCTTATTACCTTTATAGGGTTTTTATTATCTGTTAATTTTTTGATAATAAACAAAATCAACCCTTCTGGCGTTATTGGCTGCGCGACTATCGACGTATGGCCCGTTTTTCCTAAGTGTTAATTTCGGGGTTTTGTTGTTGACATTGTATGTAGATATGCATATATTGCGTTTATATAGTCTGGAGGTATTTAAAATGGTGAATAAACAGAAAATGTTTCTTGGTTCGATTGTGGTTTTCGTTCTGGCACTGGGTTGGCGATTTCCCTTGTTCGGCCTGGTGGTGCCGGTTGTGGTAATGAGTGGTTTGACAGTCAGTGTTTTTCGGGGTCGCTACTTTTGCGGCAATTGGTGCCCCAGGGGAGCTTTTCTTGACAGCCTGCCGATACCCGTAAGTGCCTGGCGAGGGCTGCCATTATTTTTCAAGAATCGAATATTTCGCTGGGCCGCGGTAGTGGTGCTGTTTTCGGTGATGATCGGTCGTGGATTGCAAAATGCTTACTCGCTTGAGCACTGGGGATCGGTTTTTTGGCTAATGTGCTTGGTTACGACGGCCATTGCCTTGGTTCTGGCGGTTGTCTATCGGCCGCGAGCCTGGTGCGCTATCTGTCCGGTAGGAATGTTGCAAGGGACTCTCGGTGGTCGGCGCGACCAGTGGACCATCGAGTCCACCTGTCAGAGTTGTGGGCTCTGCGAAAATAATTGTCCTCTGTCCATATCTATTGTCGCCAGTCGGTCAGCGGGCCACATTGAGTCACCGGACTGTTTGAAGTGCGGCCGTTGCCAGGCGGTCTGTCCGGTAAATGCCATCGGGAAGCCAGTGAAAAAATAATTAGCTTTCATGAAGATTTCGAGTATACTATTTTTTTATTGCTAATAATTTTTGATTAACTTCTTCGTGACGACTGAATTTAATGTCTGGATTTGTCGTCTCGTTGTCGCTCAAGAGGACGACCTATAGTGAATCCTGCTTTTCGTTTCATCGTCTTTGCTTTGTCCCTGTTGCTGCTGACCGCATGTGGCGATACTTACCGCACTGAGTTGGAAGAGTCTACCGAGGGTATTACTGGGGGATTTTTCCAGGCCAGTGACGGTGTCACGGGCAATGAACTGTGGCGAACGGACGGTACCGCTAAAGGGACCTATCGGGTGAGCGATATTAATCCGGGCTCCGATTCGGCACGGCCGATCAACCTCTTTCGCTATGAGGATGTACTGCTCTTTGCCGGCAACGATGGGGTAACGGGCTTTGAGCTCTGGTGCAGTGATGGCACCGAGCAGGGTACACGCCTGATCAAGGATATCAATCCCGGGCCGGAAAGCGCTTATCCCCTCTTCATGGTGCCTTGTCGCGGTCAGGTGTTGTTTGTCGCAGACGGTGGAGATTTTGGCAAGGAACTCTGGATAAGCGATGGAACGGCTCAAGGAACGACCCTGGTAAAAGATATCAATCGTGGCAGCGAAGGGGCCAGGCCCCATTATCTCACCCGAGTGGGAGATCTGGTTTTTTTTGCCGCCGATGACGGCATTCATGGACGGGAACTGTGGGTCAGCGATGGAACGGCCAAGGGAACCTATTTGTTGAAAGATATCAATCGCGGCCGCGATAGTTCCTTTTTGGCTCATCTCTCCGAGGTGGATGGTCTGCTGTTCTTCCGTGCCGATGATGGTCGCCATGGCCGGGAGCTGTGGGTCAGTGACGGCACCTCGGATGGTACTCGCATGGTGCGAGATATCAACCCCGGGTCATCATCCTCGACTTAAAGATTCCTCCCGTTGCTTAAGCTGAGAGATCCGTCGCAATCTTGTCTTTGCGGTGGATTTTTTTTCTTGGGCTACGGTTCTCGATGTAATCGCAGAACCTTTGTGCTACCTTTTATATTCTGCTGTTTTAAATCTTGCCAGTCGTGTAGTACCCTATAACCCATAATTTATCGCATCTTGCTTGTTCTTTGGCGTGTCAAACGCGTTGTGTCCAAGGCTGGATCCCTACGGCTATGAAATCTCAGATACGCTTTGTTGACTCACCAAATCCCGGCGCAATCTTGCGACATTCTATGGGATACAGGTTACTAGGCGTATGAAGTCTGACAATCCACAGCAAATAATCTGCCACAATCCTTTTGAGTGGTTTGAGATCCATCCCGATGGGCAGGTTTTTGTCTGCTGTCCGGCTTGGCTTAAACGATCCCTGGGAAATTTTCTGACCGATGGGTTGGATGAAATCTGGAATGGTACAAGGGCCCGCGAACTGCGTCGTTCGATTCATGATGGCTCCTTTCGTCACTGTAATCGGGCCCGCTGCCCGCGTCTTCTCAATGGCACTGCTCCTGTCGCTAAACTTAGCGCGTTGCACAAGGGTGTAGTTCGGGATGTTTTTGAAACAAAACAGACATTATTGCCCTGGGGGCCGCAAAGGCTTAATCTTTGTTACGATCGCAGTTGCAATCTGGCCTGCGTAAGTTGCAGGTCAGAAACCTATGTCGTCAGCGAAGAGGAACGTCGAAGGGCGGAAGCCCTCAGCGACCGGGTGCAACGGGAACTCGCTCCACAGGCCCGGCAGTTGATTATTAGCGGTACCGGTGACCCCTTTGCCAGTCGGGCTTATCGCCGCTTGTTGGAAGAGTTTGTTCCCCGCGACTATCCCCGGCTCGAATCGATTCATCTGCATAGCAATGGACTGTTGTGGAACTCTGCAGCCTGGCAGTCCATGCAAGCGGCCCAGTCTTTTGTCCGTACAGCGGAAATCTCCGTCG
>CAZKQY010000349.1:0-3561 GCA_964555005.1 uncultured Syntrophotalea sp.
TTGCCACAAGTCACGCACGGAGCAAAGCGAAAAATACGGTAATATTCAATTATTTCGAGATGTTACATCGTTTGCAGGTTTTTGCAAACCCATCAATAAAGAGATTGTTATTTTTGCCAGTTTGGGTCGCGTTTAGCCAAAAATGCCGCCACACCCTCTTCAGCCTCTCCACCCACGCAGATTGCCGCGAACAAATCATCCATGATATCCAACTTCCGATCGTAGGAATCTTCCACCAAACGATTCAGACCTTCTTTGCCTATTCGCAAAGCAATTGAGCTCTTCTTGACAAGTTTCTCCGCCAGCTTAAGCGTTGCAGCTGCCAATTCATCATCAGGTACCACCTGGTTAACCAAGCCGAGTTTTTCAGCCTCTGCAGCACCAAACATATCCCCAGTCAGTACCAGTTCGATCAATTTCTTGCGGCCGATAACTTTTGACATCGGCGCTGCAGGTCCCAAACAAATTAGTCCCACGTTGATCGCTGTTGTGCCGAAGGTGGCCGATTCTGCTGCAACCGTTAAGTCGGCGCCAAAAGCTAAACCCGCTCCATTGGCCAAGGTGTAGCCATGCACTGCTGCGATGGTTATTTTGGTCATTTTGCCGAGAGTGTGATAAAAGGCATCGATTCCGTAAAGAAACTTCCGGTATTTGCTGTGACTCTTGTTGTTAAACTGATCGAGAGAGATGCCGGTACAAAAGTTCTTGCCGTTGGCATTAATAATAACAACCTTCACCTCATCATCATTTTCCATCAACCACAAAGCATCATCCAGCTGCTTGGCAAATTCAGGTGTAAAAGTGTTCATTTTATCAGGTCGATTCAAGGTCACAAAACCGATGTGCTTCTCTTTCCGGGTTAAAATCAGATCTGCAGACATTTTATCCTCCTAAAATAGCAGCCACGAGAGGGGTCGCGTCTACATATTCCATTTTGTGAAAAACAGCCACGAGAGGGGTCGCGTCTACATATTCCATTTTGTGAAAAATGTAGACGCGACCCCTTTTCTTTCAGTAGCGATGGGGGGAATCATGGAGAGCATAGGGGAGAAAAACAAAAAGGGTAGAAAGCACAACCCGGCCACTAAGGCGGTCAGTCCCGTCCGCCCGCCTACCTTGACCCCGGCGGCCGCAATAATTGCTGGATTGACCACTAATAATACAAAGCGATGCCAGAAGTTTATTGCTCTCGAGATACCGACCGCAGGGAATTTACTTCAGCTGGCGCCAGGCCTCGGCCCCGTCTTTGAGCAATGTCCGCGGGAGACAAGAGTTCAGTGTCCGGTTTTATTATCTCCTCGTTACCAAAGTGCGTCACCACATAATTGATAATTGCCGCCAGTTCGGTGTTCTGAATATGCCCCATCGGTGGCATTGGAGCTCCCCAACGTTCACTGGTCAACCCATAGAGGTGGAGATTAACAAAATAATCCCGCCCGCCTGGGGACTGATAATAGGAAGCGCTGACACCAAGTCCCGGATATTGGTCCCAGCCCTTACCTTCGATCCCATGGCAGTTGACACAGTTGCGCATATAACCCTTTTCGCCGAGTTGTGCCCAAACGAATTTTTTTTCCGGGGCAGGTTCGAACCGTTCCAGGCTGGTCGCTTCATCGCTGACAACGATCTGGGTGGATCGAACCCAGCCGAAAAGAGCGGCCGCGCAAACCAAAAACAGGGCGATGACATAGAGGGCAATATTCCCGAGCAAGTGCCGCATTGGTTTCTATTTCCTCCCTTTTATCAGACCAGGCTAAAGCGTTCGAGATGAATATTTGCGTTCTGAACCCCGCGCTCGACTAACAAGGCATGCACAGCATCCATCATCGGCGGTGGACCACAAATGAAGAAATTTCGCTGAATCAATTCTTTGGGGAGATGTTTCTTCAGCACCTCCGCGGTGATCCTGCCGGTCTCTCCCTGCCAGTCTTCCGGCGGATTCTGCAAGACATAAACAACTTTGAGAGCGAGTTGTTTCGTGAGTTGTTCAATGGTTTCTCGATAGGCAAGGCCCTCCCAATTGCGGTCGGCATATAGCAGGATCACGGGACGGGGATCCTTTCGGTCAGCCATGCTGCGCAAAAATGCCATCATAGGCGTGATCCCGACTCCCCCCGCCAAAAAGACGTAGCCCACAGCAGGATACCGATCGATGCAGAAAGCGCCGTGAGGACCATCGAGATAGGCACGTGTGCCGGGCTTGACATCCTTGATGGTACGAGTGAAATCGCCCAGTGCCTTGATACCGAATTCAATGGTGGTTTGGCACCTGTCACTGGAGCTGAAGCTGAAAGGATGCTCTTCGAGGGTAAAGGGCGTAGAGCCGAGCTTGATCCAGGCAAACTGACCGGAGAGAAAGGATATCCCTGGATGGTTGTCAGCCTCTAAAATTAGCGTCCAGGTTTCACCACGTTCCGGACGCACCTCCGCCACCCGCCATCGATTGCCGTGCTGCCAGGAGGGTTTGAGTAACCGAAGATAAAACACCAGCCCGACCATCGCCACTGCAATGATGACCCAGATCGCGTGTTTCCAAAAGGAATTCGTGTAAAGCCCGGCCAGCGAAACATGCAACTGGGCAAACACGATCGCCAACACAGCAAATATCAAATGGGAAAGGCGCCAGTGTTCGTAGGCTAACTTCAATTTTTCGCGATAGACCGAGGTAACGGCCAGAGCCAGAAGGGAAACCACGCTGAATAGCGCAAAACGACTGGCCCAATTACCGCCAAGGGGATTGAGCAATTTCAAGCGTGATGGATTATCCAGCATGATAATCACGGGATGTATCAGAATGGCGGCAATGGCGACCAAAGCGAGACGCCGGTGAAATGCCATGATGACGTCAATACCGTAGGGGTTTGTGACGGACTTGAATCGGGCAATCAGAACAAATTGAACCGCAATCTGTGTCAGGCCGAAAAACCCCAGAGCGATGGAGAATTCAAGCCAGAAATAGCGACCCGATGGAAGGGGCGAAACGAACATAAAGCCCACCGGGAACAGCAACACCGCCAAAAGAAGAACGATCCAAAAAAATCCGGTGATTGTTCTGTGCAATGAACTTTCTCCTTTCATATGGCCATAAAGGAGTTGCATGACGGGTCGTTTATAGGCAAATATTCACCGTGACCCTAAGTGCCCGACAGCCTCCTAAACTCTAGCATCAGCGGGAAAATTGTCAAAATATGACAGGTATCCTGGATGCGTCGGCTGGGGGCCTGCAATCCCATTTCACCCTCAAAGCCAATCGACAAAAATTATCCCCACACCAATCTTATTGACCTTCTGGTCTTAACTTATCAGACTTTCTAGATATCTGCATTATGATTGAAGAGGTTGACGAATCCGGCCAGCACCATGTCGTCCGGCCAGCTGACCGTTTGCGGCAGAGAAGCCGCCCATTCCTGAACCAGGCGAAGCGGGAAGAAACTTTTGCCAATGAAGGCGACCAGCCCGAACAACAGTCATGCACGGGAGAGGTGCGTCTATATATTCCATTTTGTGGAAAATGTAGACGCGACCCCTTTTCTTTCCGGACGCGACCCCTTTTCTTTCCGG
>CAZKQY010000350.1:0-3611 GCA_964555005.1 uncultured Syntrophotalea sp.
AGAATCGGCTCGCCAGATCAAACTGCGGGGCGCCCGTCTCGGTGTCGGGGCCGACGAACTGTTTATCTGCGCCGAAACCTGCCTGGAGGCTATTCTCGAACGGGTCGCGGAGCTGAAACCCCGCTTTCTGGTCGTCGATTCCATTCAGACCATTTTTATCGCTGCCCTTGAATCAGCTCCCGGCAGTGTTACTCAGGTGCGCGAGTGCGCCGGCCGGCTGATGTTATTGGCCAAGGGCCAGGGGATATCAACCTTTATCGCCGGTCACGTTACCAAGGGCGGGGCTATTGCCGGGCCACGTATGCTTGAGCACATGGTCGACACGGTTCTTTACTTCGAAGGCGACGCCGGCCATCCGTATCGGATCCTGCGAGCCGTCAAAAATCGTTTCGGTTCGACCAACGAAATCGGTGTGTTCGAAATGCAGGAAAGGGGCTTGGTCGAGGTGTCCAATCCCTCGGAGCTGTTTCTTGCCGAACGCCCCAAGGAGTCTGCTGGAAGCGTTGTGGTGCCATCCATGGAGGGGAGCCGGCCGATCCTGGTGGAGTTACAAGCTTTGGTGTCCAGTACCTCCTTCGGCACCCCACGGCGTACCGCCATAGGCATCGATCACAACCGGGTTTCGCTGCTGGTCGCGGTACTGGAAAAGAAACTCGGTTTACCGCTAACGGCCCAGGATATCTTTCTCAATGTTGCCGGGGGCGTGCGACTCGATGAACCGGCTGTCGACCTTGGCATCGTGGCGGCTTTGGCTTCGAGCCATCTTAATCGACCGATATCCTCTGGTCTGATTCTGTTTGGCGAAGTCGGCTTGACCGGCGAGGTGCGAGCTGTGTCCCGGCCGGAGCTGCGGGTCATGGAAGCCGCTCGACTCGGTTTTGAGCGCTGCTGCCTGCCAGCCGGCAATTTGAAGAATCTTGACGCACCACCGGGGTTGCGGTTATGCGGGGTGTCGAATGTACAGCAGGTTCTGGAGGGAATTTTTGACTGATCGGTAAGACAGATGTTAATTAATGTCCATCCGGAAGCTATTGATGGACACATTGCAGTTTTCATATGGGAAACGAGCAATTTTCCCTAAGGTCAAGGAAATCAAGCCCTTATACGGAGGCGTAGCTGTTTACGCCGCACACGCAAGGGCGCGGATTGACGCCGAGATTGGGTAAAAGGGCCGTTTCCGGATAAAAACTAATTAAATAGAGGAACTTTGCTCTCTTGCAGTCAGTGCAAGGGGAATGAATAATTTCATATAAGGAGACGAGATGAACGACGAATTGACCCATTTTGATGAAGAAGGCAAGGCGATTATGGTGGAAGTTGGCGATAAGGCCCCGACCAAGCGGCTGGCCATTGCTCGCGGCGAGGTACACATGCTGGAGTCGACTTTGAGTCGAATTCTTGGTGGTGACCTGGGTAAGGGCGATGTTCTGGCGGTAGCTCGCTTGGCCGGCATCATGGCGGCCAAGAAGACTCCCGATTTGATTCCCCTCTGTCATCCACTGCTGCTGACCTCGATTGCCATCGAGTTTATTCCCCATCCGGGAGAAGGCCGCATCGAGATCGAGGCCCGGGTTCGCGTTACCGGCAATACCGGCGTTGAAATGGAAGCGTTGGTCGCCGTCTCCGGAGCCGCTTTAACCATTTACGATATGTGCAAAGCTGTCGATAAGGGGATGGAGATCCATGCTATTCGATTGATGGAAAAACATGGCGGCAAGAGTGGTACTTATCTGCGCAACGTTTAATTTTTAGCTCACCCGCGATCCGGTCTGGTGACCGTGATGCGAAAGGGATGACATCAAATGGCAGAGCAAAGGTGCTTTACTATAAGACGGGCCGTGCTGTTGCCCCTTGGGCTGCTGTTGCTGGTTCAGCTTGCCTTGCTGGCTGTTTCACTGCTGCAGGGCCAGCCACTGAACAAAAACCTCTTTGTCGGCGGTGTGGTACTTGTGTTGGCGGGGGTGTTGGCGGACAATTGGCTGCGGCGCATCGAACTGGATGCAGCGGGGATTACCGCCTGTCGTATCGGTCGAAAAAAGCGAGTATTGTTTGCTGATTTAACGAGCGTGGAGGCCGTCTGTCTGCGCAAGCGATTGTTCGTCACCTTATGGGTCGGCGAGTCTTTTTTGCTATTAACCAACGCCTATAGCGATGCGGCTACGCTATTTCAATTACTGTTGCAACGGATCCCGAGCGGTCTCGTCAGCGATGAGGTGGAGGGGTTGGTGAAGAATCCGCCCTGTCACAATGGTAATATTATAGTCTACTGGGTTGCGGTTATTTTTTCCCTGCTTATTCTCTGTCGTCAATTTCTGGCCGGTAGCTGAAGAGCTTTTCAGGAAGGGCCATTTTAGTTGACTTGAAAAGGGTTTTCTTTTACATTTGCCGCTTCATAATATGGGTAAGGGAGTACCGGTATGGAAAAAGAACAGGTCGCAGATTTTAAAAAAACGCTGGAATCACAACTGGAGCAATTGCTTCAGGAAGCTGGCAAAACGGTTTCGGAGATGACCGATGAAGGTATTAACTTTCCCGATCCGACCGATCGGGCGTCTCTTGAGTCTGATCGAAATTTCGAGCTGCGAATCAGGGATCGTGAACGTCGTCTTATCAGGAAAATTCGCGATGCCCTGGCCCGCATCGAAAACGGCACCTTCGGCACTTGCGAATGCTGCGAAGAGCCGATCAGCGCTGAGCGCCTGCGGGTTCGACCGGTGACGGAACTCTGTATCGACTGCAAAACCGAGCAGGAACGCAAAGAAAAGATCGGTTGATCAAGCTGATACTGCAAACCTGATGTTTGTGCTCGGCAACTAAAGAAGGGTATCATGAGCCCTGAGTGCTGTGCCGTTATCTGCGAGGTGGTACGCATTGTCAATCGGGCCGAGCCTGATTTTTCCCGGTCCTGCAAGGATGTTGTGCAACTGCTGATGAACACTTTCGGCCTCAAGGGGACCGAATTGTTCCTCTGTGGCGATCATCCGCGGTATTTTTCCGAGCAAGTTACGGCCGCAGGACCCAATCTCATCCAACCCTGTAAAAGCAAGGTCGATGAGGGCTCGGCCGAAGCCATGGACAGTCGTTGTCTGGTGCGTGACGGTCAGGTGTTGTTCGTTCCTCTGTTTGATCACCTGCGACTGCATGGCGTATTGATCCTTTCCCTCCCCCCCGCTTTTCATTTCAACCATTCTTTCGAAAAATTCTGTGAAACAATTGCCTTACAGCTGAGTGGTTTATTACAGCGGCGTCAAGTGGCCACTGCTGAACGGCGTCGTACGGCACAACTAGCGTTGATTTCCGCTCTCGGCAGGTCGTTGAATAAGGCGGACACTATTAAAGCATTGCTGGTGGCTGCCAGTCGGATTGTGCAGCGTCACGTCCAAGCGTCCTGCGTGGTGCTGCGGCCGATTTACGGCAATACCCTGCTTGGCGATCGGACGGTACGGATCTCCAAGGTTTGGCTGGGGTTGCGTGCTCCTTTGCTAGCCATGGAAGAGAAGCTTGCCGCTCAGGTGGTAGCCGAGGGTAAAGTTGTTTTCAAGCAGCGACCCTTATCGGACGGGGAGCAGGACGAGTTATTGCTATCGGCTGTGGCGGCGGTACCTCTGGTG
>CAZKQY010000351.1:0-8800 GCA_964555005.1 uncultured Syntrophotalea sp.
TGGTCTCCTCTCGCTCCTCGCTAATGGAAAGATACGTACTCTCCATTATGGCGCTTTGACGCCGAATTAGGTAGCGGGGGGAGACCATCTCATCAACACGAATCAGACAACAATTACAAAATCAACTGATTATCAAAGACATTGCGGCGAATTACGATTGCAAACTAACTGATTCTGAACTATGTGCGGAAACAGAAGGCAACAGTGTCCGTCGCATTACACGGCCCAAAAAGCCTTTCTCTGGGACCAGCGAATACCTGCAACTCGGGTCATCCGGAGAGACAAAAACCAGACACAAACCAAAAACATTCATCAAACGCCAGAAAAAACCACGACACCACGCGCCGAACGTGCGCAGCGGCGTTAGCAAGATTCCTGTCAAATAAAACTCTCTAACCATCAGTAACCCTCCCCCGGAGATTCCGAGGGAGGGTTACTTCAATACGCGGAGCTTAAAATTGTCCGGAGAATCCTAGAAACTCCAGATAAAGCGGGTAAAGACATTGTTGGACTTAGGAGCGTTTCTTCCATCAATACCACGAGCGTACCAGACATCGAACAGCAGGCGATCGGTGAGCTTCATGCTGTTACCGATGCCGATTTGCATATTCTCGCCAGAGGCGATAGTTGCGCCGGTGTTCTTATTCTTGCCGGACTCGGACGCTTCCATGTCGAAATGAAAGTTAGGATTGAAATAGGCATTGTGTTTGTAGGTGACAACCCAGTTGGTAAACAGCGAGTTGCCCTGTTCGGACCTAACACCATTTACTCGCGAATCACCGCGGATCTTATAACCGAGGTCCCAGTCGACAACGATTTTGCCATCGAAAAACTGATGGTTGTTCATCCAGGTAAAGGCGTGGTTAAGAGACCCACCCGTGAGGGAGTCGTCCCCGAAAGGAAGATACATCCAGTACTCAAGACCCACGGTCCAGCTCGGGATAGGCTTGGTCCAGGCTGCGACACCGGTCTGAGGATCAAGCAGGCCGGTAGCATGATCTCCATTTTCAAACGTTAAGGAACCAAAGGAGAGGACGCCTTCCCACAGAAAGCCCCAATTGTCGAGGCCGTCGATAGTAAACAGACGGGCAAATTTATTAACCGAAGCGAGGAGATCATATCCACTGGATATCTCATCACCGTTTGAATCATAAGCCTGGTCAATGTTTGTCCAGACATTGTAAGAAAGAAGAAGATTGATCGGCTCATCAAAACCGACGGGCAGATTGTATTCATTCGTTCCGATAACACTGTACGGAATAATGCCTTCCACGGCGACAGCTTTATCTACATTAACGAACCCGCCAACCAGCAAAAATGCTGCGACCATAACCAGTAAAAGCGCTTTGCGTTTTATTGTTCCCATGATACCTCCAAAATGTGTCGATAATTATCAACAAAAGTTTTTCCCTCGAACAAAGAGCACAGATTCAAAACCCCCATGCTTGTCTAGTCCTAAAAAACCTCCTTTCTTATCGACAATCGTTTTTTTTAATATAAACATTGATGTTGATATCAATTAAATACAGCATCAACGTCTTCCATAATCACGCCACCAGCATTAAAACATTCTATATTCAGCTTATCGCAAGAATAAATTAATGCAGGTTCGAAAAAAGGCCCTACAATCTTCTTCAGGAAACGTTATGAATTATTTCTGCATCAAGCAAAACCATAGCGCCACCCGTAATCATTTCTTTAAAAACAGGAATCAATTTATCCAGCTTTCCACCAGCATCGACAAACTCAATCACCATAGGCTCACATTTGGCAATGTTCAGACTCGGTGTCGACGTCCGGCAGAATTCGCAGCAGAAACCAGAGCCTTCGATCCCCTTGAACACCATGGAACCTTCAACACCGCTCTGAAAGGCCTTTTCGACAATAGCTTCGTAAAGGGGCTTATCACCAAATTTCACATTTTGATTGAGATAAACCCTCAACATTTTACCTTTTCCTTCACCGCTCATCAGAAACCTCCTCAACCACACAAGAGTTAATATCTTTTTTACCCGTCAATAAAATCCCACACTAACCGTCCTAATCTAACTTTTCGAGAAGGCTGATCACTGGAGGTTCGGCAAACAAATCTTCCACCTTGCCCAGCAAAGCTTGCAGGTAGGGCATCTGCAAGTGTTCCTCTAGAACCTGCTTGCTCTTCCAGGTTTCATAAAAAACAAAAACCCCGGGATCATCCGTGCCCCGATGCAGGTCGTACTGAATACACCCGGCTTCTTTGCGAGTCGGCGCCAATAACGCAGTCAACTCCTTCAAAACCGTTTCTTCCATACCGACCTTAGCTTTGAAGCTGGCGACAACTGTGAGTTTCTTAGAAGACATAAATTGAATCCTTGTCCTGTTACTAGGCAACTTCAGGACCGCCCGGCGAAACCAGGCGGCCCCGAAGCGGCTGGTTTACACCAGAATGATGCCGCCATCGATCATGACCGACTGGCCGGTCATGTAATCAGCATCATCGGAAGCGACAAAGGAGACGTAACCGGCCACTTGCTCGGGGGTTCCGACTTCTTTTGCCAGGATAGCGCCCTCAACATATGCCTTAAGGGTTTCGCCTTTTGCCGCACCGGTATAGGCGCCGATTTTCGCATCGATATCATCCCACATATCGGTACCCACGATGCCCGGGCAATAGGCATTGACCGTAATTTTGTGTTCCGCCATTTCCTTGGCGAACCCCTGCGTATAGCCCCTGACGGCAAACTTTGAAGCACTATATACCGGCAGGAAAGCAAAGCCGGCGTGACCGGCGATACTGGCGCAGTTGATAATGTGGCCGCCGCTGCCCAGATAGCCTTTATGGCCCTGCTTGATCATCTGCCTGGCGGCTGCGTTGTCACAGAGGATGACGCCCTTTACATTGACCGCAAGCTGCCTGTCGATGTCTGCAGGAGTGTGGTCACAGCCTAACTTGACGACGCCGATTCCGGCATTGGCCACCATGACGTCCAGCTTCCCGTATTTTTCCACGGTTTTCACCACCAGGTCATTGACTTCCGCTTCCACGGTAACATCGGTCTTGATTGCCATGGCTTCGCCACCGGCCGCCTGGATCTCAGCAGCTACTTTTTGTGCGTTATCGAACATGATGTCACTCACCACGACCGCTGCACCATCAGATGCAAGCCTCATGGCAATTCCCCTGCCGATCCCTCTTCCCGAACCTGTAACAATAGCGATCTATACCTGCCAATTTCTTGTCTGCCATAGTACCCCTTCCTTTCTTTCATAATAAGCGTGGTTATATGCGACATAATTGCCGCTTTCTGAGCATAATCATCAATCAAGAAAATTCATAAGATTACTTTTAAAATTCGAGCATTCTTACTGGGTTGGCGGGTAAACAGCCAGCGGTTCCGGCCATGCAAAATCATCCGAGAGGTCGTAGATTTCGGCAATAAGATTGAGATCTTTTTGCGAATCCAGATAGGTATAGGTCATACCTTCCCAGTCACCGCCCTGCAGGATGGGCAGTCCTTTATCTTTATAAAACTTGACGGCCTCTTTATAATTGTCGACGCCAAAGGCACAATGATGCAGGCCTTCACCCTTGTCTTTTAAAAATTCTGCGTAAATGCTCTTATCGTCTTTAGGCTCAATCAATTCCCACTGCACACCGCCAATATCGCACAAGGCAAGACGCATGGCATAATCGACCTTCTCGCCGCGAATAATCATGTTACTGACGGTATCCGAATTGAATTCGTAGATTTTCCAGGGGCCGACACCATACTTGTCAGCCCATAACTTTACGGCCTCATCACAATTTTTTACTACCATGGCGACTTGAAGCACTTTCTTGAACAGCGGTTCCATAACAAACTCCTTGTCTGGTCAAAACAACTTATTTTCATCCCGAAGCACAGAATCAGATTATTCCGTCAGAAGATACTGTCGCCGCTCTTTCCTTCCAGGCCGGGATGCACATCGAACCGTACCACTCCGACTGCAGCTTTGCCCGCAACCGCCTCAACAATACGGGCAGTGCCGACATGGCCGAAGCCTCCACACAGTTCGATGGCGACAACGCCCTCAGCCACAAGATCTTTTGCGGCTTGCGCAGCGTCGATATAACTGGCAACGCCAACAACGACCAACTCGACCTCCGGTGTGACCACCACACTGCGATCCCGTTTTGCTTCAGCACCAGGTGCAAGGAATATGAAAGCAGCCTTCAAGGCCATGGGGGATTGTCCTTTCTAGGTTTCGGATAAACAGCATTCGGAATCTCGGGAGCAAACTCCGCATGAATCACACAACCTGGGCAAATTCTCTCTCGTGTGAGGGGTAGCGAAAACCTTGTGAAGTCAAGTTCAATTGAGCGACCAACGATTCCAGATCTTTGTCCAGAGCCAAATCCTGTTGCAGCGGAACGCTTTTCATCACTCCAGCCTCAATGCCATATCGATGGAAGGCCAGATCCACTATGGCCGAAATGTAGCATTTGAAATTTTCGGCCTGCTTATATTCCTGCTTGGCTTCGGCGCTAAAATCCATCCAACGTCTTCTGGCTAACTGAACAAAACACCGCTTCACATATTTCTCATAGGAAACGAGGCGACCTAGAATTTCGTCATTCAGTACCATTTTCATCGCGTTGCCTCCTTCCCTGCCCCTCTCGAGCTGACTACGGATCTTAATTAGATCAATTTTTACCAGGTTTGCCTCGCCCGGCCGTTAACCGGGCGAGGTATTTCCCGCTTACTAATTACTTATTCACATCAACCAGAATCTTGATGTGAGCATCCTTGTTGTTGACCAGCTCGTCAAAACCTAGTTTGACAATGTCGGTCAGAGCAATTTTACCGGTGATCATCGGCTCGGCACTGACCGCGCCGTTGTTCAACAAAGCGCAAACACCCTGAAAGTCATCCACGGTGTAGGCCAGGGTACCGATAACCCGCTTGTCGGTAGCGCTGAGGCTGAAAAAGTTGAACTCGCTCGGCCCCTCGAAAATACCGACGATCATCGCAGTACCGTTGTTGCGAATGAGATCAATGGCCAGAGGACCGGTCTTAACGTTGCCGATACACTCAAAAGAGACGTCAGCGCCGGAACCACCGGTCAGTTTTTTAACTTCGGCAACCACGTCGCACTCTCTGGGATCGAGAACTACGTCGGCGCCGCACTTCTTGGCCAGTTCCTTACGGCTAGAGGACAGCTCGATCACGATGCACTGACCGGCACCGGCAGCCTTGGCACACTGCAGGGTACCGAGACCGATGGTACCGGCCCCGAGGACCACAATGGTTTTCCCGAGAATGGAGCCGGCCAGACGCACGGCTTTGAAACCGGTGGCGATCGGCTCGATCAGGGCTGCGGCGTCCAGGTTGGTTCCGGGAGGCACGACGTAGCAGATATTGGCCGGGATGTTGACATACTTGGCGAAAGCGCCATCGGCCATCAGACCGGTAAAGGCCAGCTTTTCACAAACATTGTAGCGCCCTTCACGGCAGGTAACACAAACGCCGCAATGCTGACAGGCGTCAGGGGCGACCAGATCACCAACCCGCACGCTGGTAACATTGGAGCCGACGGCAACAACCTTGCCGGAAAACTCGTGACCGAGAATGGTCTTGCCAAAGTGGCCGGTCAACGGATGGGGCGCGGTGGGAATAAAGATCGGGCCAGCAAGGTATTCGTGCAGGTCAGAGCCGCAAATACCACAGACCTCAACCTCAACTTGTACTTCATCAGGACCGGGAGCAGCCGGTACGGGTACGTCTTCTACGCGGATGTCTTTAGCGGCGTGCCATACTGCTGCCTTCATTGTTTCTGCCATTGCTTTGTTCCTTTCGTTGTCGGTTAATGGCACCTAAGTGCCAGGTTGGAACGGTTGACTCAAACGCCTTACTTGAACAGGGCTGCCATATTCAAAAATTCAGGCTTCATGAGAATGCTCATCAGGAAAGTACAGATCATGATGGCAACCGCCGGTGGATCGATATGGGTGCTGCCGTGGTTGTAGAATACTCTGGCACATAATTCCTGAACCATGCCTGCGATCACCCCAGCAACAGCGGCCGCAAGAATCGAACCGGTGTACATGAACGCCCAGGCGCCCATGATTGAGAAGCAGTGCATGATGGGAACTTGCTGAATCTTGCCGGTGGTAACCTGCAAAGGAATCAGGATAACGAGGGACAGAGCCCAGCCGGCTACCAGCGGTGCAACGAAACCGGCTGTAGCTGAACAGATGCCTTGTGCAACCAATGGGTCAAGAGACGCCTTAATACCCCAAGCCAACGAAGCGGACAGGATACCGGCACCGATGCCAATAGGGATATTGAGTTTCATCGGCGACTGCCAGCCGGCCCAGGAGATAGTGTAATCTTTGGTGTTCAGCAGACCATTTTCTGAAATCGACTGCATGTTGCCCAAAGGACCTTCCTTGTGGAATATCAAACGGGCCAGGATCATGACGATAAACAGGTCGACGGCGACCAAGTCGGACTGACCAAGAATTGGCACCTTAGCCAGCACCTGCAGCAGCAGATGAGCAGCCACGGCGCCAACACCGCCCACCAGCATGGTGTCACCACCCGCATGAATCAGCGGGGTCAGAATGTCTTTAGCCGCGTTCGAAGGATGCTTACCCCGCCAGACGGCGTAACTTCCGGCAACCAAGCCAGCACCAAAACCGCCGACATGGGGTCCAAAGATCGGACCGAAAGCCACCTGCAACAGCAGGAAGTCACCACCACCGGCCATCAGCAATACGATTCCCAGCAGAGCAAAGATGGCACAAATAATAATGGCCCACAGGCCACCCAAGGCTGCGCCGATGATGCCACCGCCGAAAACCATCAAAATAGTATTAAGACTGAAAGGGTCCATAGATATTCACCTCCGTAAAGTTTTTAAACATTAAATAAACTGCTGCATAAACTTCTTATTGCCCCCAAAACACCTTTAAATACCTGACGCTCTCCCCCCTTTCTTACCTGCTTAAAAGTAAGCTCCACATATTCCTCAACACCACCCCTTACGTTGGACGCATTGCGCAAAATCATAGGTAATTTTACGCCGAAGCCTTTTTAATGGTCACGTGACCATAAATCGCAGGAAACCAAACTAACCGTCCAGCCTCCCAAAACCGCCTGCATATCGTAGCCGCATACCGCACTCGTCTCGTTAACCAAAATCCAAGCACAATAAAAACGATTAACTAATTTTCAAACGGCTTTTTATTTACCGTTGATATAGGCAATCTCCATACCAAGGCGCAGTTATTGTTTTCCTAAGCAAAAAAAGTTTACAACTTCTTGTTTTGACGCACTTTTTAATTTTACCGTCGTTTAATTAGGGAATTTTTTGGACATTTGTTTCAGAAGGGAGATGAGCTTTAATGATTATTTTAAGGCAAGTGTTTCTTGATGAGACATTCGACAAGGCGCCGGATTTGCGACCAAAATGGCTTCATCAGAAGAAAGAACATCATGTTGTTCCATGCTTGGACAAGCTTTTTGACTTTTTCTGCACTAAGCGTTACAGCGGGTTTTATGCCGCCAGAACATGTAACCACTTCAGTTCCCAGGCGATGCAGGCCAGGTTCCACCCGCCTCAGACAGATCCCACTCCGCGCAGCAGGAACTGACCGTAATCCAACACCACCTTGATAATACAAAAGACCGGTTCAACGGTTCATTTTCGTTGGGCGCAACTGGCTCGACCAACCAGGGTTTTCTAACGATGCTTCATCTACACAGCGGTATCCGCACCTTCAGGCAATGGCGCAGGTTCGGCAAACGTTCATTGAGACTCTGATCCTGTATATCGCGACTTACGCTGATAAAAGAGTGGGGCTCCTCCAGGCAGCTATCGACATTGGCATCATGAAGTTACCTGATCTTTGTCTTTCGGGCCGGGTTCAGATGATTTTAGATGTTTACCGCAGCCCTTCTTTCTTGTCTCCTGCTCTTTGGCTTTGCGCTTGACCAGTTTTTTTTACTCAACCGGCTCTTCAACATAGCGCTCCGCAGCTCGACGTTACATGTGTCACACATTTAAGCGGATTATTTAATTAATCAACTTTTGATCCACAGAAAAAAAGTAAATTTCGAATATCAGCTCAAATTTACATAAAACTATTAAACTTCAATTATAAATTTACATAAAAAAA
Organism: uncultured Syntrophotalea sp.; assembly: GCA_964555005.1. Classification (GTDB taxonomy): domain Bacteria; phylum Desulfobacterota; class Desulfuromonadia; order Desulfuromonadales; family Syntrophotaleaceae; genus Syntrophotalea_A. The sequence goes on from CAZKQY010000351.1 coordinate 8,141, forward strand.
ACCCTTTTAATGCATGGGTTATTCTGAAAAGATAGCATCTTGTTTTGACTCAGCAAAAACCAAATGCAACAAAACTTCTTCTTACCATACTAATGATGGTTTTATCGTTACTCAACACCACTTTGGAAGGGAGATAATTTATCGGCAAAATTGACGGGGAATCCCCATCGTAATAGGATCTGGACGCTGAATCGACCGAGAAATCGCAATAAGGTTGGCTCAAAACGGGGCGACTGTTGTCGTAAGTAATATCATGTTTGATAATACCGAAAAGATTGTAGCTAAAATCGAAGCCGACGGAGGCAAAGCAATGGTAAAAAAACCGACGTAACCAAACAAGCGGATCGTGCTGCGCTGGCAGCCAAAACGATCAAAAAGTTTGCAAATCTTGACATCAAGGCAGCAAAGGCAGAAAAAATAATTTGCGGCCGTTTTTTCACCCAAGGTCACCGACATCCAGGCGACGCAGTGATTACCGCGGTTGACTTATCGTAGCCTGCCCCGCCCCCAGATAAGCCTGATCGATCTGCACACTGGCCGGACGCTCAGCTACAAAGCTACAGAAGACCTCCAGGGCCCGAGTCGTGCGTTGCTGAGCCTGGTACCATGTAACCCATAAACTATCGCATCTTGCTTGTTCTTTGGCGCGTCAACCGCGTT
>CAZKQY010000352.1:0-3102 GCA_964555005.1 uncultured Syntrophotalea sp.
AAACAGCCAATTTTTCGTTTTAACCCGTCAAATCCGGCAGTTTTCTAGAAGTATACAAATTTTTTGCGGTCCCGAATGATCAGGTGTAGAAAAAAGGGCCCGCCGAGCAGGGCGGTCAGCACCCCGATGCGCAACCCGCCGCCGCCCCAAAGGCGCACCACGCAGTCTGAATAGATCACCAGGGCTGCGCCGAGCATGCCGGCGAGGGGAATCAGGATGCGGTTGTCCGAGCCGACGAAGCTGCGCATGATGTGGGGGGCAATCAGGCCGACAAAGCCGATCGCCCCGGCTACGGCGATGGCACCGCCGGTGAGCATGGCGGCGAGAACCAGCAGCACATTGCGTGACCAGAAGACGTTAACCCCCAAGTTGGCAGCGATCTCCTCGCTGAGCATGATAATATTGAGGTCGCGGGCATATAACAGGGAAACCAGGGTTCCGATCAGGGTAATAACAAGCACGATTTGGACATGCTCCCAGGAGCGGTTGGTTAAATCACCCATTAGCCAGCCGACGATTTTGCGGGCCATGTCGAACTGGTCCGTGGACAGAACGATGACTAATGAGGTCATGGCGCTGAAAATGGCATTGAAGGCGATGCCTGCCAGCAACAGGGTATAGCGGGAGGTCAGGCCTCCGGTGGTGGCGATGAGCAGTACGATGAGCATGGAAAGAAAGGCGAACAGCATGGCAAAGGCCGGCACCGCATAGATATTGCTGGCGGCCAGACCGAAATAGATAGCGATGACGGCCCCCAGGGCGGCGCCGGAACTGGTGCCGATTACGCCTGGACTGGCCATGGGGTTTTTAAAGATCCCTTGCATGATGGTACCGGCACAGCCGAGGGAAAAGCCGACCAGGGCGCCGGTCAGGGTGCGCGGTACCCGGCCATACCATATGATGGCTTCCGTTGCCGGGTCGGGGGCGGAGTCGATGCCCAACAGCTTGGCCGCCAGAACCTGGAGAATGTCGCCCGGGCCGATATCCCAGGGGCCGAGACGTACCGAGAGGAACAGGCCGACCAGCAGGATCAGGGCCGTAATCATAAAAACGAGGCTGCCGGCGGGGTGCCGGCGACGGGAGATGTGGTTATTCATAGATGAGTCCGGCCAGATAGTTGGTGCTCGCTACCAGGTACTGGGAGGCACTAAGCAGATAGACGCTGGGAATCTTGCGGATGTTGCGCTGCTGGACGGCTTTGGCCGAGGCCAGGATCGGGCTATCATACAGCTGTTGGTCAAAAGCGCTTTCCGCCGGGATGATAATCATGTCAGGGTTCCATTGCAGCAGGGTTTCATAATCGACCTGTTTGAAATAGTCGATGCCTTTGGCGGCGGCGATGTTGACCACACCGAGCAGGCGACACATGGAGTCAAAGGTGCGGTTGCGTTCGGCGACGTAGCCCATGTTGTCGTAATAGAGCACCGTCAGGGGCCGGTCTCCCCGGTGGTCCTCGGAGTAGGCTTGAATGGCTTTGATCTTCTCCTTTAGCGGTAGTCGACGGTGCGCGGAAAAGCCGTGGGGTCGATTAGCGCCGGCTGCTGCGTGTTGTTCAATGCTCCCATCAGGGCGTCCATCTCTAGCGGAAAGGGCCGGATAACGGTATCTTTCTCCGCTGTGGCATTGCCGACGGTCAGGATCAGCAGCAGAAACTCCGCCAGAATCCGACTAATAAAACAGCAGCGAGACACCGCAGTCGCTGGCCATCTCTTCCACATCGACATGAAAAACCTCCCTGATCCGTTCCTGAGCAAAGGCGTCCAGGGTGGAACCGTGAAAAAAGACCTCACCCTGGTGCAGGATGGTGATGGTATCGCAATAGCGCCGTGCCAGCTCTAGATCATGAATGCTGATGAGGATGGTCTTGCCGCCGTTGCGCAGGGTGGCTAACAGAGCCATGATGTCGAGCTTGTGGCGAATATCCAGGGCGCTGGTCGGTTCGTCCAGCAGAATGAGCGGCGCCTCGGTAGCCAGAGCCCGGGCGATGTTGACCAGTTGCCCTTCGCCGCCGGACAGCTCGTTAACCCAGCGTTCCCTCAGCGGCGCGGTTTCTGTGAGGTGCAAAGCCTCTTCAATGATGTCCAGATCCCGCTGCCGTAATCCCTGCAGCCTCTGCAAATGAGGGTGGCGGCCCATGGCAATGAAGTCAATCACGGAAATGGAAAAATCGACGCGCGTATCCTGCTGTACCAGGGTGACCATGCGGCTGAGAGCTTTGCGTCCGATGCGCTGGTAATCCTGGCCGTTGATGAGCACCCGTCCGGACTGGGGCTGCCAGATGCGGCAGAGGTTTTTCAGCAGGGTCGATTTGCCCGAGCCGTTGGGGCCGATGATGCCGTGAATGCCGCCGGCGGCAAAATCGGCACAGATATTCCGCAGAATCGGCTGCCGGTCGATGGCAAAATGGAGATGCTCGATCTGCAGCAGGGGTGGTTGGTTCATTGAGGGGCTTTCGGTTCGATCCATTTCAGTTTCCAGGCCAGGGGCAGGGCAAATTTAGCCACAGCGGTCAGCAGCATGCCGCCCATGACAATACCCCACATAACACCAGCATCCAAGCGGTCTCTAAACAGGCCGGTGATCAGGGTGGTGCCCCACAACAGGGTCAGTCCCAAAATTAACTGAATGTTCTGCGACATGGCATGTATACCCCAGAAATTATCCGATATCCGGCTTAAGCGGCCGTAGCGAAGTTTGATCTCGATCAGCTTGAACCAGACCCGCCCTTCCGCCACCTGGGCCGAACCGTCACAGATGTGGTGCAGCAGGTAGAGCAGAATCAGCAGATACTTACTGTAGCCAAAGGAGCCGAACAGGCCGCTGAAAAAGGGTGGATAGCAGAGCACCAGCATCACCGCGCCCAGGGCCTGGCCGCCACCGATCAGGGCCAGGCCACGAACCAGCTTGGTTATCTGTAGCTGCTGGTCGCGCAGGCTCTCCAGGTAATCGACAAAGACCGATACTTTAACACTGCTGATGAAAGTAATGCCAGGGTAGATGTATCTCCCAGATCCACCGCCACCAAATGAACAAGGGCTGGGCTTGCCCATTTTTGCTGTCTTTGGGCGGGAGCAGGGGGTTTCCCCGCACCGGCTTTCCCTT
>CAZKQY010000353.1:0-2127 GCA_964555005.1 uncultured Syntrophotalea sp.
TGCCAAGTCTGTCGCGGAGCCGGCCAAGTGCGTTATCAACAGGGGTATTTTTCCTTGACCCGCCCCTGTCCCGAATGTGACGGTGTCGGTCAGGTAATCGATCAGCCCTGTGTCGATTGCGCAGGCCACGGTCGAGTCAAGGGCAAGAAGAATCTTTCTCTGAAGATTCCCGCCGGAGTCGAGAGTGGCAGTCGGCTCAAACTTACCAGTGAAGGAGAGCCGGGGCTGCAGGGTGGTCCATTCGGAGATCTCTATGTGGTGATCAACGTCCAGGAACATCCGCTGTTTCGCCGTGAAGGACAGGAAATTATCTGCGAGATTCCTATTTCCTTTCCTCAAGCAGCTCTCGGCTGCGATCTCGAAGTACCGACCCTGGAAGAAAAAATGACTATCAAGATCCCCGCCGGTACCCAGTCGGGCAAGGTAATGCAGTTGCCGAACAAGGGATTCCCTTCCTTGCAGGGCTATGCCCGTGGTGATCAGTTGGTGGTGTTGCGGGTCGAAACCCCCACCAAATTGACCGCTCGGCAGAAGGAATTGCTGGAAGAATTTGCCCTTGAGGGGGGACAGGACATTCACCCTATGGGTAAGAGCTTTTTAGACAAGGTCAAGGAATTGTTCGGCTGAATCAGCCACCACCCAGGCTCGGGAGCGCGAAGGTGATATTGTTAAGGCAGGCTGTAGCGAATAGAAAGCCGGTGCTGTGTCAAGGTTTCCCATTGATCTTGCTCCTGCTGTTGACCCTGCTGTCGTTATGGTCCGTCTGTGGGGTATCCATGGCCGCGACGGAAACGGAAGAAAACGCCTTGCAGCAGGGGCTGCACTATTACCGGATTGGGGAATTGGATCGGGCTCAGGCGGTGTTGCTTGATTATCTGGCCGGGCAGACGGATCCGGTCCCGGAGCCGGAAGCACTTCTGGTGCTGGCTCGCATTTATCACCAGCGTGGTCGTTATGATCAGGTGCTGCATTATCTGCAGCGGGTTCCAAAGACTCTGCGTGGCAGTCAAACCCGATTGTTGGAAGGGTCGGCGCTGATCCGCTCGGGTCGCAGCGAGGAGGGCCTTGCCCTGCTGACCGGGATCGATGACAGTCGCCTGTCCCGTACCGATCAGGCCCGGCGCCTGGCCGATCTGGCAACAGGCCACCTCGATCAGCAGCATTGGCTGCAGGCGTTGTTTTTTATCCATGTTTATTTGCCCTTGGCCGTCGATCGGGAGCAGACCGATACGCTTTTGCGGCGAACCGGTGAAGTGGTAACCGATGAGCTCAGTGAAGCACAACTCGCCGAAGCGGCTTTTATGTTTCAGGGTTCTGCAGTTGGTCAGGCTGCCGGCCTGCAACTGGCGCTACGCAACTGGCGCGATGGCAACGAGCTTGCGGCTCGTCGTCAGATTCAAACGGTACTGCAACAGCCCAATGCTTTTCCGGGTAGGGAAGAAGCGGTAAAATTACGGGATCGCTTGTTTGGAGTGCCGGTCAAGAGTCGAGTGCTGGGGGTTATTTTGCCCTTGTCGGGGCGTTACGCAGCCTATGGCAAAGCTGTGCGGCGGGGCATAGAACTGGCACTGGAGCAGCTCGGCAGTGCCGAGTATCCGGTAAAACTACTGTTTCGAGACAGTGCCGGAGATGCAGATATCAGTGCGCGGGCGGTATCGGAGCTAGCCAACGCCGAGCAGGTCTTGGCCGTGATTGGCCCCCTCACCGGAACCGCCGCCGAAGCGGCAGCGGCGCGGGCGCAGCTCGAACGCTTGCCGCTGCTGACCCTGAGTCAGCGCAACGGCTTGGCTGAAACCGGCCCCTACATATTTCGTAGTTCCCTGACCAGTTCTCTGCAGGCTCAGGCCCTGGCGCGCTATGCCATCGAGGAACGGGGCCTGCGCAGCTTTGCTGTGTTGGCGCCCGACAATCAACTGGGGCGGGAGATGAGCAGCCGTTTTGCGGCTGAGGTGGCGCAACGGGGTGGTCAAATTGTCGCTGCGCAATCTTATGCCGGCGCTGCCACCGATTTTCGGCGCCAGATATTGCAGCTCAAGGGCGAGGATCCCGACGTCCCGGAACAGTCGGAACCAACGGCCACATCGGAGGCTGAACAAGAGGAGCCAACCCTGCCCTTTGAGGCTTTAT
>CAZKQY010000354.1:0-1960 GCA_964555005.1 uncultured Syntrophotalea sp.
TTATCGGGGAAATCATTGGCACGGGCAATCTCCCGGTAAAGCCGCAGACGATCGCTGTTTTCCTCCTCGACCAATCGCTTGGCCTGACTGCGGGAGCGAAGGTCCAGGCCGGCCAGGTCACGAATAGCCAGCAGGCCGTCGGCAGCGAGACCGACCTGCCCAACCTGCAGCAGGGGTTGCAAATCGTCCGTTCGCTCCTTCATCGACTGTTTGATAACACGAATTTCCGGAGTGCTGACATCGAGGTCCTGAGCGGCGTGGACCGTTGCCGGCCCCAGCAACCGCAGCCAGGCATCCGGACCCGGCACTGCTTCGGCCGGCGTCTCGGCAGGCTGATCGTTGCGCTCACCCCAGACCTCGTTGACAATACGATCGGCGGCATTGCGCACCTCTTCGGCCGGAAAATAAATATTAATGGTAACGCAAGACAGCAGAGCACAGACAGCCGTTACAGAAAAGATCCAGCTGAGTTTTTTCATTGCGTTTCTCCCCTCGGTTAGACGTTTGGTCCCGATTTCAGTTGTCACTATAAACCCGGAGTCAGACAAAATCAATCGGCCCGATTGATCCGCTGCAGGCGTTTGAGCATCTCCGAAAAAGAAATGGCCGACGGTGGAGCCACAATGTCTATTTTAGGCGGCAGGGCACCACCAAAGACCAGATAACGATCCGTATCGGAGCGAGCGATACCTTGCAGATGGAACACATCCCGTTCCAGCTCGCAAGCAATGCCGATTTTACGATAGCGATAAAAGTCAATGAAGCGATAGAGCCCCCGCGACAGGGCCGCCGACAGCCCACCCTGACTGAGGATAGACAGATTGTTCAAAGCCTTGACGCTGATATTGCGGCGCCCCTCGAGGCGCGTTTCGAGCAGGGCGGTGAACTTGGCAGGGGTGGTGCCAAACAGCCGTAGCTCTTGAATGTAACCGTCGACGATGCCGTTCATGGCACCGAAGGAGAAGGTCTGAGTCAGCTGATAAAGGTCGATAGCCTCAAAATCGACATCGGTGGTGAGTTGTGGATAAGCGAGGTTTGAGATGTCGAGCTCAATCTGGCCGATGCGAATGTGACCACCAAAAGCGTCGATACGTGCCTCTCCTGCAGAGCGGAGCACCCCCCCCTGATAACGGATCCGACCGAGGTCGGCGTCGAGACGGCCCGTCATGGGTGTCAACCCAAATTGACCGGTCAACTGCTCCAGGTCGATGCTATCGGTGCTGAAATGACCGGTGACCAACAAGCCTTTGGCAACACGGCCAAGCAGAAGCTCCGCCACGGTAATGCGACCTCCGGCCATCTCCAGCAGCAGTGGGTCCTGGAAGGCAACCTGATTGCGCTGGGAGACAAAACGCCAGGGCCTCGCAGCCAGATGTGCCGGTCCCAGAAGCAGCTCCTTGAACTGCAGCTCCCCGTTTTGGGAAGGAAAATCAGAGGCCGACGAATCGCCGGCAAAAGCCAGGTCGAAGGGCAACCGGCCGTGCAACCCCTTCAGCGACAGCTTGGCTGCGGGCAATTCGACGGACACCTGCTCGGGCAAAATTTCGCCCCGCAACTGCCAGCCACCTCGGTTATGCAAATCGAAATCAACCTGTAAACCACCGGAAAGCCGCGCCTCGGCCAGACTTTGATGGCTTTCAGCCAACAGGTTAATTAACAGATCGGCTGCGGGACCAGCCAACTCCGGCACCACCAGCCCTCCGGACAGATGAATTTCGCTGGACGCTACCAGACCGCTGCCTTGTAGAGTAGCGATCTGTCCCAGACGAAAGCTCCATTGCTCGACCTGCAACCGACGAGCAGCGGCATGCCAATCCAGACGTACCTCCGCCCGGACCGGCAAATGAACCAGATCGGCATAATATTGCCCCCAAAGTGCCTCGGCAACTGCAAGGTCGGCCTGTAGTTCCGCCTGAACTGGCTGCCCGGAAAGGCCATTCAACTGACCCTGGACAGCGAT
>CAZKQY010000355.1:0-10599 GCA_964555005.1 uncultured Syntrophotalea sp.
GCATCGACCAGGCCTATCGCCGTATCAGCCGCTTAAAATCGCAGCTAAGCAACCAGCCGCCAACCGATTTAAAGACCATCCAACCGTCGGCGCTCTAAAGAAAACCCGCCGTTAGCACAACGGCGGGTTAAAATGATTCACGTGCGACCCTAGGCGATCCAACACTCGATCATATATCCGTTTCACGGCCAAAAGCCTGAAATTCTCCAAGACTGCTGAATTCTGCCCAGGCCAGATATTGATTAGGAGCATTGACGAAATTGTAAATATTTTCAACAATATTGAAATGTTTTTCTTCTTCTTTGGCTATGCGCAACAATAACTGTTTAATCTCACCATCGATTTCCCGGTTCGCGGCATCGGTGTAAAACTGCACACCCTCCGCTTCGATCTTCATGGCATAACGATAAGATTCGAGATTACTCGTAAGCGAAGGCAGACCCTGTTTCTCGGCGAGAATTTTCTCAAAAACATTTTTAGCTTTTTCCAACACCCTTGAATTAGTCACAGCAACGGGCGCCTGCTTTTCTTTCAGTGCCTGAAATAGCTGACGATGACGTTGTTCGTCATCAGCAAGGTCAGCAAATATCCCTTTCATGCCGGGGAGATTACTGTCAGCCGCTAATTTTCGATAAAAGGTTTCGGCATCCGTTTCCATCTGTATAGCGAAATCGTAAACATTCATCTCACTCTCCACATTTTTGTAAGGCCAGCAAACTAAGAACCCGTACGTTCGTTTTTAAGGAATCCCGAAAAACTCTCAAATCCCATCCCAACGCCTCAAGCCTAACGTACTTTCATCCTATTACGAATTTCTTACTAAAAACAAAAACACCCCTCAGTGTACGCTGGATTACTGCGCGAACAGCCCCTTAATAACACCTTCCAACAGCTCTTTTTCCTTTTGCCGCGGATCAGGATCACCCTGTTCAACCGGAACCTCCTTGCCAAAAAGCTTTCTTTGCAGGGTTTCCTGGAGTTTTTTTTCGGCTTTTTTCTTCAAGACACCCTGAATCACAGAACTATCCAAAGCAAAAACAGGACGGGACAGCGAACCCTTGACCTTAAGAGGAACCTGACCCCAGCCATCGGCATCAACCAACAACTGGGCAAAGCGTCCGTGGCTATCCAATTTTGTGGTCAAATCTGGCGACAAACGCAGATCAAGAGCCAGATTCAAGGTCCCATCGAGACCAACATCGCCCTGCGGCGCCAGACGCAGATCCTGACTGATCAAAGTACTGGTCAGATCGAGACGCCCTTGGTTGATAGTAAAATGACCTTTCGCCTGATCAAATCCCATGACACTTAATTCCGGCAGATTAAGAAAGTCCGACAATCCTTTCACGAGGTTACTGCCGGTCAGACGCCCTTCTCGCAATAACAGCTCCCCTTGACCACTAAGCTGTTTGCGCAAAACCTTCAGTTCAGTGCCCTGCCCAGCCAGTTCGAGATCAAGATTTAACAAACCAAACAGGGTTCCAGCCGCCCTTGGCTCAAAGGCACTGAGCAGCGGATCAGCTTGAATCCCGAGGGTACTGAGTTGTGCCCGATAGACAAAACCTGGACGCCCCAGATCGATACTGGATGTATTTCTGAATGATCCGCCGGCAACCTGCCCCGTCAACTCCTCAATCTGGAACAGATTATTCTCCAACCGATAACGAGCCTGCAAACCGTCAATAACCAGCCCTTTGTACAAGGCCTGTTTGATCGTAGCCGTGCCGGAAAGGGTGATCGGCAGATCCAATGGTTTCTGCGTATGGGAAGGCCCCGACCCTGCTACCGAACCTGACGAAGCCGGCCCTGATGGTGAAGCCTCTGCCGGAAGCAGTTCATCAATGAGCAGACGATCACTACGAATATTGACAAGGGCCACAACAGGCCGTTTCATGATGGAATGAGCTTCGCAGTCCAGTTGCACTCGATTACCGCCAGCCACCAGCACCAGGTTTTCTGTCAATAAGGAATCACCTTTAAGGGTAACCAGACCGGTCAATGCCGGCTTAAGTGTCCCGAGCCTCGCCTGAACCCCATCCAGGCGCAATTCGCCATCTTGCAGCAAGGCGCTGGGACGCTCAACAACGCCGGCCAAACGGACCCTGGCAGTAATCAAACCAGCGGGCTCCAGGGACACCAAATCCTGGACCAATCCAGCGGGCAAAGCCGTCATAGCCTGGGCGATGTTCAACTCATTCAGGCGCAGGTTCAGGTTCAGAGACCTTTCCGGCACCTGATTGATCTCACCGGAGATATAAAGCGGTATTTTATTTAAAGCCAGTCGCCCATGATCAATAACCAATTGCTGACTATCCGAATCGAATCGCAGCTTATAATCGACCTCTATTTGAGTCCCTTTCAAAGGTGCCTGGGGCATAGCGTCCAATTGAAGATCGACATTCTGCAATAGCACTCGACCTTCGCTGGAAACCTGTTGCGGACTACTGGACAGCTGCAGGTCCAGATCGATTTTAGCTCGATCCAGACGACCGGGCAGCTGGTCGCGAAAATATGGAGCAAAGGGCATGACATCCAAATTGGACAGGACCACCTTGGCCCCGGCCGATGTTTTGTCCAGGTTGACAACCCCGTCCATGGACAATAACCCTCCGTTGAGAGTCGCCGATAATTGCACAGGAAATTCCTGACTCAAGGAAAACCGGGCCGCCTGCAAAGAAAGATCATCCAGCTGATAACTGCGGGAGGCGGTATCCACCCGTTGATCATAAAACCGAATCGTGCCTTGGCGAATAGAAATTTGGGTAATAAACAGCTTAATGTCGCTATCTGCCGTATCAACTTTGGGTTGAAAAGATTCTTCGCTTTCTGTCGCCAAATCTTTGTCGGTAGCCGGGATCAAGTCGCTGAAATTAAAGCTGCCATCAGCCAACCGTTCCAGACGAATTTGCGGTTTATCAATAGAAATTTCATCAATCTCGACCCGCATACGAAACAGGGGCCAGAAACGGTACCGCAGCGTCATCTGTTCGGCAGCGAGAAAGGCAACATTCCCCTGTCGTTCCTTGACTGTAATTTTTTTCAAAACAATGCCCGAAAAAAAGCTGATATCAACCTGTTCAATCTCAACTTGGCGGCTAATTGCCTTTTCTACCCGTGGCAGCAGCAGACCCTTGATCCGTTCAGGGGTCACCACAACCTTAACCAGCACAATCAAAGCGACCAGCCCCACGATCACGGCCGCAGTGACTGCCATAATAATTTTTTTAGTGGTCGTCATTGCCAACTCCATAATAAATAAACCTAATAACGGTTACTACCTGGTACCCACCAAAAATTAAACAGAACTCACTGAATCTGAGAACGGTTAAACTGTCAACGGGTCGTCCAGACCGGCTACAAGCAAAACAGCCTGCCACTGCTCCCGGGTAACCGGTTGAACAGACAATCGATTGCCCTTTCTCAATACGTCCATGGCGGCTAGCACCGGATACTGAGCTAAATCATGCCGTGTAATAGGAGCCGGCAGCGAAACCAGATATTGGACATCGACCATATACCAGATTGGCTTGACTTCAGTAGCTCGAGGGTCAAAATGGTCGGCCTCGGGGTCAAGGGCTGTATAGTCGGGATAACCCTCGCGGACCACCCGCGCCAGACCGACAATGGCCGGTTGCGAAATATTGCTATGATAGAACAATACCCCGTCCCCATACTTGATACCATCTCGCATAAAATTGCGAGCTTGGTAATTGCGGACCCCGTCCCACGGTTCAATGCCTTCGGGACGATTTTTTAAATCACTCAAAGAAAAACAACTCGGTTCCGACTTCATCAACCAATAATTTCTCTCTGTATTCTTACCAATATCTTTATTAATGGACATAACCATGAATTAACTCAAAAAGAAGGATTAGACAATGGCTGCCAGTTCCTTTAGTTGCAAAGAACTGCAAGATTCACCGTAGATACGCACCACCAGTTCGGTGCCCGACTTAGGAAATAATATCCAGAATGCGTCTTAGTAACATAACATTATCCACTCAACTTTGATGCATTCGCAAGAACTCTTTAGCGATTTAATTAAACCAACTACAGGTCAAAACAATACCATGGACACGACCTAACCTGGCGGAATAAATACAAACTGGCCCAGGAGACTGTCGGACGTACCATGAGCCGACGGAAAAATCATCTGATTGGCCCATATTCTCGAAAATTTTCGCCAAACAACCCTGCTATTCGCTCTCAAATTCTCGAAAATCTGGCCCCATACAACCAATTTTTTGTTTCTGCCCGGCAAGTCCAACAGACTCCTGGCGGCTTTCTTTATCGCCGAAAATAGGCGCTCGATAATTATCGATGCCGGCAACGTAAGGGCAGTCAGCAGGCAAAAATCCGCGAGCAGCAAGCTCCGGCGTCAAGCGTACACAGCCTGGCCGCCGTTTATTCCGCTCGGCATAGACGGTACAAAGGCGGCTTTCAAGGTCAAGCATTTCACAGGGAATGTCTGTATAGTAAATATCCCCTTCAAATTCTATTTTTTCATAACAACAGCGAGCACAACACCGGCATTTGGATTCCCAGTCTTCAACAACTGTCAAAACACGCTCCTTTCGATACCCAACACAGAAGACCCTGGTCCCCTCTGTAAAACTTCACCATAATTGATTTTCCAATTGACAAATTTTCTCCACATGCATAATAATGCCACTCTTTAGAGGAAAAAAGAACAGTTGTATCAAAAAGGAGGCAATATCAGATGAAATGTGAAACCGTTCTGCCCGGCACTGAGTGTACCTTCTGGACCAAGCGCGGTTGTATCTTTGAAGGTAACACCTGCCAGCCCATCGTTGAAGAATGCCAGGGCTGCGAGCGGATCGTCGACAGCATCGTCGGCCAGGTCTGTTCAGTTTACCCGGCTCCTTCGCAAAAATGGAGCACCGGGCTGTGCAATTTTGCGACCCACAAAAAAGTGGATTTCAAGAGCGTCGACGTAAAAGTCAATCCCCTCAAGGCATCCAAAAAAGCTGCCGGCAAAAAGTAAACAAGGGGTTTTAGCGATTGAAAAAGAAAAGGGCAGACGCGAATGCGCCTGCCCTTTTCTTTTTCCACTGATCGCTACCCGCTCTCCCTACCTTGCGGAAAACCACCGATTAAGACATTTCGGCCCTTAATCCCTCAACCAACGCCGCCACTTCAGCTCGAATCTCCCGCCCCAAAGTCGAATGCTCGCAATCCAGAAATTTTTGATAATTGAACAATGCTTCGCGAGTTTCATCGAGATCGAGACAAATGTTTCCCAAAGTCACATAGGCCTCGACCAACTCAGAATCGAGAACGATAGCTTGACAACAGGCCTCTTTGGCAGCTAACAAATCGCCCTGTTCATGGTGAATTTCGGCCAAGCTCAGATGAACCTGAGCCTCCTGCGGGTCGAGCTTTAGAGCCTTTTGATAACAGGACAGAGCCTGTTTAATGTCTTTCTGAGCAAGAAAAGCATCCCCCAGACAAGTACAGAGGAAGGCTGAATCACCGTCCAGTTTGGTGGCTTTTCGATAACTCTCGATGGCCTCGGCAAAACGTTGCTGCTGATAATGCACCAGACCGATACTGGCCCAAGCTTCCCCTTCTTCAGAATCCACCTGCAGAATTGTACGGTAGCATTCCATGGCCTTTTCTGTGTCATCCAATTCAAAGAGTAAATCCCCCAAGGCAAACAGCAGCTCAACCTCTTGTGGATGCTCTTGAAGAACTTGTTCCAACACGAAAATAGCCTCTTGAGCCTTACCAGCCTCGGACAAAGCTTCGGCCAACAGCAAAAACAACTCCACATTCTGCGGCGAATCTTTAATTGCCTGTCTGAATAAACGGATGGCCGCCGGCAGGTCCTGATTTTGCAAAGCCACTCTCGCCTGTTGTTCACAATCGTTCATAAAATAAAATAATCCATGGTAATTGTTGACTTCACCCACCCAAAAATCAACCTGGCAATGATGCATCATCGGGCAGAGTGCGCCACCGCTGAAAAATATAATGACCACCTGAAAAAACAGTCAGCAGTCCCGTCGAAAAAAACAGCCAGACAAGCCAGGGAGCCGGCCAACCGGTTACTACAAGCAACAATACTACCGCAATGGTAAACAACTGTAAAAAGGTCGTCTGCTTTCCCCAGGGACTCGGTTCAACCTTGAGCTCCCAGCCACAGAAAAAAATAATCGCGGCGCCAAGAATCATAAACAGATCTTTAAAAAATATCACAATTGCCAACCAGGCTGGCACCAACCCAATAAAAGCCAGCGAGAAATAACAGGACAATGTCAGTATTTTATCAGCGGCCGGATCAAGATAGAGCCCGAGTAGTGTACATTGGTCCAGCAAACGCGCAAAGAGGCCATCGAGCAGATCAGTAACCGCCGCAAGCAGAAACAAAGCCAACGCCAATTCGAATTTATAATAAATTACTGCGATAGTAACCAACGGCACCAGAAACAACCGCAGCAGGGTAAGCGAATTCGGGATATTCAAAACCAAAACCATCCCCCTAACATAGGTGCATTACAATATCTATCGCCTCTTGAAGCAGCCTAGCTCATGCCCATCCGGAAACTCCGGATGGGCGCTGACGAGTTTCTAATTTGAAATAAAACTATTTTCTACAAAATCAATGGAATCAATACCTTACGAGAAGGAGTGGCTATTCACACCACACCATCCTGCAAAACAGCCTCTGGTAGCCCGAGTTACAGTAAGGCCGAAATTTGATAGCATCGCAAAAATTTCGACCTGCAGCGTTGCGGCGTTTTTTCACGACCTCGACATACTAACTGTATGCTTTAACCCTTGAAAAAACACCAAGCATTGTAGGACGATTTTTTTACTTAGCCCTCCTACACGTCTTTGCGCATGCATCAAAATTGACGTAGAGATTACGGAAAAGAAACATTTCCGAACAGAAACCAGCTCGACGCACTCTGCCTGAACATCTGGATATAGCACCCTGACCAGGAAGGAATCTTTCTTGAAAAAATCCAATCCCCCATCCCGATGGCAGCAAATTAATCCCTGCTCCCGTGGAGACGGAAAGTACCATCAGCCGAGGTAATCGAAGAAATGGCGTGTTTGTACAACAAAAGATCTCCGGCGCATTCAACCAATACACAGAAGCTGTCAAAGGACTTGATAAAGCCTTCCAGTTTTTGCCCCGACATCATCATTACAATTACACGGACACGCTCTTTACGAGCCTGGTTAAGATACTGATCCTGGATATTAAATGGGGTCTTAGACATGGCCACTCCTTTATTTGGACATTATAAAATGATCAATCAACTTCAATACCTTAGCAAACTCTCTCGAGGAATCAAGCCAAATTATTTCTTTGTGTTTCCCGAACCAGGTCAACTGACGCTTGGCATAACGCCGTGAATTACGTTGAATCAAGGCAATAGTATCCTGCAAGGACGCTTTATCGAGCAAATGGTTTACAGATTCCCGATAACCAATAGTTTTCAATGCCTTAAGCTCCGGGCTATAGCCCCGATCCAGCAACGCCTCGGTCTCTCGCAATAAACCAGCCTCCATCATAGCATTAACCCGCCCGTCAATGCGCTCATACAACAAATCGCGCTGCGACGTTAAACCAATGGTTAAAACCCGAAAAGGACTTTGCGCTGCGGCATGCCGATTCTGCAAATCGGACAAACATTGGCCGCTTTGATAAAAAACCTCCAGAGCCCGTATAATACGCACCTGATCCAGCGGGGTAAGCCTCTCCGCCATAACCGGATCAACCGTCTGCAACCGGAGATGCAAACTACCGGGACCGTTCCTTAGCTCTGACTCTGCCAATTCTCGACGCAGAACCGGATCGGCACCTGGCGCATCAACCAGACCACGTAGCAACGCCTCGATATACAATCCGGTCCCCCCTACGACCAGCGGCAAGCGTCGACGCCCGGCAATGGCCTTGAGGGCGGCACGGCCCTGCTGCAAAAAATCGGAAGCCGTAAAGTCCTCATCGGGGTCGACCACATCGATCAAGTGGTGGCGAACTACGGATCGTTCCTTGACTGTGGCCTTGGCCGTACCGATATCCATTTGCCGATACACCTGCCTTGAATCGGCGGAGATAATTTCGACCTCACACTGCTCAGCGAGTTGCAAAGCCAGAGCTGTCTTACCCCCTGCTGTGGGGCCGCAAATCACCACCAGAGTCAGAGGATATTCGCCATCATTGCCTGCGTTCATCATGTCCTCTTGAACATGCGTTCAATTTCAGCCAGGGCAAAACGTTGCACAACGGGCCTACCGTGAGGACAATGGCTGTTGAAATCGACCTGGTCGAGCTCCTGCAGCAAGTATTCGATTTCAGGCTTGCTCAGCTGCTGGTTAGCGCGAATGACCCGATGACAGGCCATAAGGACCAACAGCTGTTCAATCCGCTCCTCCACCAGGGAGCTACCACCAAAAGAGGTCAATTCAGTAACCAGGTCGCGGATCAGCTTTTCCGCCTCGGCATCCCCAAGGATTTGTGGAATTTCCTTGAGAACAAAAGAGTTGCCGCCAAAACATTCCAAATCAAAACCAAAGCTCTGCAACTCAGCTTCATGCTCCGCGAGGGCTGCGGCTTCACGATGGTCGAAATCGAGCACCAAGGGAAAAAGCAAACCTTGCCGCTCCACGCCACTGTCACGATACTGAGTTCGCAACTTTTCAAAACCGATGCGCTCATGGGCGGCATGCTGATCGATGAGCACCAGATTATGTTGATCTTCACAGAGAATGTAACTCTCGCGGAATTGGCCTATCACCCTGAGGCTGGCATAATAACCACCAGCCTCCTGCGACGGAGATGCCCTCAGCAGGTCTGGCAAGTCAAGGGCACTACTGATCTCTTCGAGGGGCGCTACAGGATATGTGGCCACACCTTCACCCACGGACGCCGCTTGCTCGACAATCGCTTCAGCCGTGTTGACGGGCTGTGCAGACTGGGGCCAGCTCTTGCCTGAAGCCACCGCAGAAGATCTGATGACAGCGGCAGCAGGCGACGGAGAACCGCCAGAACGCAGGGTATTCTGTAAGGTCTGAACAATAAAATCATGCACCACGGATTGATCGCGAAACCGAACCTCATGTTTGGTCGGATGCACGTTGACATCGACCTGCTCTGGTGCCATCTCGAGAAACAGTACCACGATCGGATGACGCCCTTTCAGCAACAGGTGACGATACCCTTCCCGCAAAGCATGTTGTACCAACCGGTCACGAATATATCGTCCATTAATAAAGGTGAACTGGCTTCCGGTTGCAGAGCGGTTGAGGGACGGTTGACTTATCAGACCATGCAAGCGCATGCCCTCCAGCTTCCCTTCTACCGGCACCAGGTCTTTCAGCACCGCCCGACCGAGCAGACCGGCAACCCGCTCAGTCAAATTTTTCTGCCGATTGAGATCGATCTGCCGACGACCATTATTAACCAACTGAAACTGAACCTGCGGACAAGCCAAGGCCAACTTGGTAATCGTGTCACTGATGTGACCGGCTTCCGTTTCATCCCGGCGCAAAAACTTGCGGCGGGCGGGAGTATTAAAAAACAAATTCCTTACTTCGATAAGGGTACCGACAGGCATCCCGGTGGCCTCGGCATGACGCACGGTTCCTCCCTCAACCTGAATGTCCCAACCCTCCAGAGCTTCGGCGATTCGCGTACAAAGCCGCAACCGGGAAATAGCAGCAATCGAAGGCAACGCTTCGCCACGAAAACCGAGAGTCTGCAGATGAAAAAGATCAGCCTCGTTACGCAGCTTGCTGGTCGCGTGACGCTCCAGGCAGAGAAAGGCATCGTCCCGATCCATTCCGTGACCGTTATCGGTAATACGAATCAGCCGCTTGCCACCCGCCTCAATTTCCACAACAATTTTAGTAGCATGGGCATCAAGTGAATTTTCAATCAACTCTTTGACCACCGATGCCGGGCGCTCAACTACCTCACCGGCAGCAATCTGATTACAGAGTTGTTCCGGCAATATGCGGATTTGCTCCTTCATGCGAACTTTCTGCCACGGCATAACAGCTAAAGCGTAAAAAAGAGAGCGGTCAATATTTCGACCGCTCCGTGAACTAGAATATGCGGGAAAACCTTACAACTTCTGTTCAAGAGAAGAAAGCAGGTTCTCGATTTCCGCCAAATCGGTGTGATTTTCCGATTGAGCCAAGTCGGTCAAGGGCTCTTTAAGTAAACCGAAATCTCCAGCGACACTATGTACGATGGGGACGTCGACCTGTTCCATCTTACGCATGAAAGCTTCAAACAAGCAGTTATCGCAAAGGGTATTGATCATGCGCGGCACACCACCTGCAAAGCGATGAATGGCAAGAATAGCATCGGCGGCGAAGACAGCCCGGTCAGCACCGGCAATACGCAACCGATGTTTGATGTAACTGGTCGTAGTCTCAACGGTAAAGGAATGCAACTGATATTTGACCGCAACCCGCTGAGCTAATGCTTCGTCGAGACGCAGACAATCCTCCACTTCGGGCAAACCGAAGAAGATAATATTGAGTAGTTTTTTGGATGGAATCTCCAGATTAAGCAACCCCCGGAACTCTTCCATCAGCTCCCGGGTTTGCAGCATCTGG
>CAZKQY010000356.1:0-3877 GCA_964555005.1 uncultured Syntrophotalea sp.
TGGTCTCCTCTCGCTCCTCGCTAATGGAAAGATACGTACTCTCCATTATGGCGCTTTGACGCCGAATTAGGTAGCGGGGGGAGACCATCTCATCAACAAGCTCCTAGCAAACTGCAACATTGGAGATTGAGACAGGAAGTTGCAGCTCAACAATAGCCAATTCCCGAAGTTTAAATTTCTGGATTTTGCCGCTTGCGGTCATAGGAAATTCGCTAACAAAGGTGAAATAGTGAGGAATTTTATAATGAGCAATCTGACCGTTGCAAAAGGCCCGTATTGCCTCTTCGTCGCAAACCAGACCCTCTTTAAGCTTAATGGCCGCCATAACCTGCTCACCATATTTGGCATCAGGAACCCCGTAAACCTGAACATCGGCCACTTGGGGATGAGTGTACAGAAACTCCTCGATCTCTCGAGGATAGATGTTCTCACCGCCGCGAATAATCATATTTTTGATCCGCCCGGTAATACGGCAATAACCCTGTTCATCCATCACTGCCAAATCGCCGGTATGCAACCAGCCCTCTGAATCGATAACCTGAGCGGTTTCCTCGGGCATACGATAGTAGCCGCGCATCACCAAATAGCCGCGAGTGCAAAGCTCCCCTTGCTGGCCAGGCGGCAGGGTCGCGCCACTCTCCACATCGACGATCTTCACCTCCACCTCGGGCAGCACCCGGCCGACAGAGGCAACCCGTAACTCCAGAGTGTCATCGGGGCGAGTCTGGGTAATCACCGGCGAAGCCTCTGTCTGACCGTAAGCGATGGTAATCTCCTGCATATACATATCGCTCATAACCCGTTTCATAACCTCTACGGGACAGGGCGAACCGGCCATGATGCCGGTACGCAGGCTACTTAGATCGTAGTGACTAAAGTGGGGATGATCCAGCTCGGCGATGAACATGGTCGGTACCCCGTGCAGAGCGGTACAGCGTTCCGCCTCCACGGTCTGCAATACGGTTTCCGGATGGAAGGTTTCCACTGGAACCATAGCGCTGCCGTGGGTAACACAAGCCAGCACTCCGAGAACGCAACCGAAACAATGGAAAAAGGGCACCGGGATACACAACCGGTCCTCGGTGGTAAATTTCATGCACTCGCCAATCTGGAAACCGTTGTTGATGATGTTGTAATGAGTCAACATCACCCCTTTGGGAAAACCAGTGGTGCCTGAGGTGTACTGCATATTGATCACCTCATGCTCATCCAGAGAGGCTTTAACTATCTGCAGCGCATCGTCTGTCACCTGTTCGGCCAATTGGTCCAGTATGGCAAAGGGCAGCATGCCGGCAGGGACTCCATCGCCGATAAAAACAACATGTTGCAATTCCGGCAACCTATCGCTACACAACTTTCCGGGAGTGGTGTCCACTAACCCGGGAATCACCGCCCTAAGGGTTTCGGGATAATCGGTACCCTTGAAGCCTTGCACCAGAAACAGACTGCGCGCATCGGACTGACGCAGAATATATTCCAGCTCGGCCGCCTGATAGTTGGTATTGATGGTCACCAGAATGGCGCCGATCTTGGCGGTAGCAAACTGCAACAGAACCCATTCAGGCACATTGGTCGCCCAGATGGCAACATGATCACCTTTGGCCGTCCCCAGAGCCAGCAGGCCCTTGGCCATACGGTCACAGTGAGCATTAAGTTGTCGGTAGCTGTAACGCAGCCCGCGATCAGGGTAAACCAGAGCATCGTGCTCAGGATAGCGGCTGGCCATCTCTTCCAACAGCTCCCCCATGGTAGCATCCAACATTGTACTCACAGTAAAATCCTTTAACCGTTAATACTTGCCGACTCAACGGGGAGCCAGCAGTTGCTGCATGATAAGCGAGCGAATCAAACGCATGTCTTCAAGGCTCATATCGACAAACTGAACGCCCATGCCTTTTGGGAGCTGCGGATTTTGCTGACCATCTTCAGCATTTAGCCAAGCCACTCGACCGATACAGCGAATCGGTCGCTCCTGCCCAGGCAACAAAAACTCCAAACGCAAAGGAGTTTCCACCGGCGGTGGATCAACGGTTTCGATAAACAAACCGCCAGTACTGATATTAATGGAAAATTCGCGCAGTTCCCGTTCCTTATTGCCAACCCCGTAATGCACGCTGAACCTCATCTTCACCCGTGGTGAAATCTGTGAGCTGACCTGTGAGCCCACCCGCAGATACCGACGGCCAGAGTCCATAAACAGCTGCCAGTTTAAGGGCTTCAGCAGAATATCGTCGCAGCCGGCCCGCTCGCAACGCCGCAATTCTTCCGCCTGATCGCCAGAGGCCAGCATGATAACCGGAATATTCCGTAATTCCTCATGGGCTTTGAGGCGACGACAGCAATCATCGCCGCTAAGTTCGGGCAGAACAATATCCATAAAAATAAGATGAGGACGTTCCTCAGAGGCCATTTCGTAAGCCGCCACGCCGTTGCCGGCAAACAGCAGTTCGTATTGATCCCGGTAAAAAAAGGATTTCTCGACCTCTCTGAACAGATCCCCATTACTAACCAGCAATACTTTTTTCTTTACCATCGACACACCTTGGTTGCAAAAATCGATTAAGCGAATTAGTTTTCATCCGGAAACGGCCCTTTTCCCATATGAAAACTTCGCCGTATCCATCCAGAGTTTCCGGATAGATACGAATTTGGCAACAAACACGAAGTCGGCGCTCAATTGGTTACTGGGCGCAATCGGAAGGATCACCTTTAAGTTTGCGTAACCCGTGTTCCAGGGCCGGTAGTACCACAGCCAGGTTCTCACGAACCCCTTTGGGACTGCCAGGCAGATTAATAATCATAGTCTGGCCACGAACCCCGACCAGAGCCCGGGACAACATGGCATGGGGAGTGATCTGCATGCTGCCGGCCCGCATAGCCTCGGCCATGCCCGGTACCTGCCAGTCAATAACCCTTAAAGTTGCCTCAGGAGTCACATCACGGGGGCTCATACCAGTACCTCCAGTGGTCAAAATCAAATCGAGCTTTTGCTCATCGACCCAGTCCACCAGTTTGGCCACGATCTGCTCCAAATCATCAGCAACAACCTGATACTGCCGAACCGAGCCAAGGGGAGCCACCATTTCACGTATCACCTGACCACTAATATCTTCTCGCTCACCGCGAGCCCCTTTATCAGAGAGGGTCAATATGCCAATGGCAAATTTGCCAGCCTCGCTCACAGTACCTCCAATCACCATCAAAAAATTCCACAACATCGTCAGGACCCACATCAAGCCCCTTAGTAAGCATTTTGGCGACAGTCTCCATCGCCAGCAAGCTGATCTGACGATGACCGTCACCGCTGAGACCGTCGCCTTGCAGGCCGGAATCATCCACCAACACACCCTGTCCGACATCCTTTTTACGGCCGCCCTTGGCCAAGCTGATGCACACGGCAACAACTTTTTCTTTTACCGTTAATGTTCTCCTGAAAAATCTAAAGAAAGAAGAACTGACGAGTTTATCGCCGCTTTGATTTGGCCTGCAGCATTCGCCGAGCATTATTGGCGATTACCTGAGCAATATCACGACTTTTGCTGAGTGTTTTAAGATCCCGCTCGGATAATATATTCATATAGCGCAACGCCAACGCCGGTGGCGTACGCGGGTGAACAACCAGAGCTTGTTTGATAGCATAGTTCTTCATCCACTCCCGATTCATGGTGACAATCCGAATCAACTCCTCATTGCTGCTCTTGTTATTCACCACCGCCAGCACCTCCCCGTCGCTGACACGGGGATTTTTCAATACCGCTGCACAAACCAGTTTATTGCTTTCTCGAATAAGCAATTTACGCCATTCCTTACCACCGGTCAGGGCCGCCTTAACCTTTTCCGCCACCCCCATATGCATGATTTGCTGATAAACGGACAG
>CAZKQY010000357.1:0-2821 GCA_964555005.1 uncultured Syntrophotalea sp.
CCGGATATACGGCAGCAATCTTGTCCCTGTCATCAAGTCACAAAACCCTTGCAAAAGGGGGGGAGACCATATACGGACTTGACGGGACGAAACGAAAAATTGGCTGTTTGAGACCAGATTTTTGAAAATTTGAGAACGAATAGCAGGGCTATTTGGCGAAAATTGTCGAGAATATGGGCCAATCAGACAATTTTTCCGTCGGCTCACGGTAAGCCCGACAGTCTCCTAGGGCTGGGTATTGTCGCTCATGCGGTAGGCATATACGAATCGGCCGGCCTCAGCGTTCTGGCAATCACCGGTCACTCCGGATTCTGAGACAAAACGCTCTTCAACCTTGCGAGCTTCCTCATTGGAGAAAGCTTCGCTGCATAACCACAGGTCAGTATTGATATCGACCTTGTGATCATCCGTCAATCGGCTAACGGGATCGGTGGTAATGCCGATATACCAGTTGCCGTAATTCTCATCGTGGCGAATAATAAAATCTCGCATCTCCCTAATGATTTTTCCAGTACCAACCGGCATCTGTCTCTCCTTCTCTATTTTCGATAAATCTATACATAAACAGCAAAATCATATCAGGCCCGGGAAATAAACCGACCGTCACGGGTATCAACCTTGATTTTTTCGCCGGATTCGAGATAACCGGGCACCTGCAGCCGCAATCCCGTCTGCAGTAATGCTTCCTTAGTCTGGGCGTTGGCGGTGGCATTTTTAATAGACGGTGCCGTTTCGGTGACCAGTAATTCCACCGTCATTGGTAAATCGATGCTCACCACTTGGCCTTGAAACACACCCAGCTGAATCTCCATCCCTTCGAGCAGATAATCTTTTACGCCATCAAACAGTTCACCGGCCAACTCGTACTGCTCGTAGTTTTCCAGGTCCATAAAGACCCCGCCCGCGACATCAGGATAGAGGAATTGTCCCTTGCGTCGCTCGAAATCGGCTTCGTCGATGCGCTCACCGCCCTTAAAGGCTTTTTCCAACACCTGGCCGGTAAGCAAATTGCGGTACTTGGTCTTAAAAAGGGTGCTGCCGCCCCGGGCGGAAGGAGACTGGGAGGTGAGATCGAGCACCAGGCAAGGTGCCTGGTCGATGAGGATCACCAGACCACGTTTCAAATCGGCGGTAGTGGACATATATATTCTCCTGTAATTTTCATGGATTGCCAAATCGGGGAAATCTAGCATAGAAGAAGCGTAAAAAACAATCCTACACTGCAGTCCATCATCTGCTTCCGGCCTTACAATGGAGAGATTGCGACAAAACAACAAAGGCCACCGAATGATTCCGGTGACCTTTGAATTGTTTAAACCCATTTTCAGGTTATTTTTCACGACCAAAAGGCCAGGCCATTATCCCCCCCTCGAGAACCTTGACGTTGCTCCAGCCATTGGCTTCAAACAGCACCTGGGCCTCGTAACCGCGCAAGGATATTTTACAATAACAGACGATTTCCCGGTTTTTATCCGCAGGCAACTCTGCTAACCGTTGCCGCAATTGACCAAGAGGAAGCAGGATCTCTCCGATACCGAGGCGCATCTGCTCAAATTCCTCAGGCGTCCTTACATCAAGAATAAGGGGAGGCGCTTCACTGTCGAGAAGCTCTTTCATTACTAGGGACGAGATGCCATTCAGACGGCCCTTCATCTTGTTCTCAAGCAGATGGGCCGAGGCAATGAAGTGGTCGATAGGCAGGCTGAAGGGCGGCGCATAGGGCAGATCGGCGTTGACCAGATCGTGTACGGTGAGGTTGCCGAGAATAGCCATGGCGGCGGTGGCGATCTGTTTGCTGACGTCGCCGGGACCGACACACTGCACACCAAGGATCTTTCCGGTGCGACCATCGGCAACCAGCTTGGAGATCAGCAACTTAGCCCCCATGAATTCCGGTTTATCGAGGCTGGCGTTAATCACCGTAACGATATTCTCGTAACCGGCGGCCTTGGCCTTGGCTTCGGAGAGCCCGGTAGAGCCAGCCGAGAAATCGAACACCTTGCAGATACCGGTATGGATGGTGCCGGGAAACTGGGCGCTGTTGCCCAGGGCTACGTTTTCGCCGGCAACCCGGCCCTGCAGATTGGCCAAATCGCCAAAGGGGGCACGGGTTCGAGCGCCGGTAATGCGGTTGCTGATTTCCACACAGTCGCCCACGGCATAAATGTCGGGATCTGAAGTCTGCATAAAGGGATTGACGTCGATGCCGCCGGTAACGCCGATCCGAATGCCGGCGGCCTCGGCCAGTTTAATGTTGGGTTGTACGCCGATGGCCAGCACCGCCAGTTCGCAGGGAAGTTCAGTACCGTTGGTCAACTTTACCGAGGTCAACTTACCGTCCTTGCCGAGAAACTCGGCCACACCGATATCGATCAGCACGTTGGCCGCCTTGCTGCGCACATGATTTTCCAAAATCTTGGCCAGTTCCCAGTCAAGAAACATAAGAATCTGTGGCAGCAGTTCCACCACGGTGATATCGATACCGGACAGCTGCAGGGCCTCGCAGGTTTCGATACCGATCAAACCGCCGCCGACGACCACGGCCTTGGTGATGCTTTTGCCATCACGGATGCGACGCAAAAAGTCGGCGTCCCGCATGGATTGCAGAGTAGTGACCCCTTCCAGTTCGATACCTGGCAGGGGCGGCTTGCGCGCCGTAGCGCCGGTAGCGATGACCAGCTTGTCGTAGGGCAATTCATCGACATTACCAGTTTCCAGATCTCGGCAGGTCACCACATGCGCCTTCCGATCGATGGCGATAACCTCGGTGCCGGTACGGGCGGTAATACCCTTGGTGTGAAAGAAAAAATCAGGATCCCGA
>CAZKQY010000358.1:0-2112 GCA_964555005.1 uncultured Syntrophotalea sp.
TAGCCACGTTGTCTGACCTCCTATAGAAAAAGAATCAAGTTTAGTGAACCTTGATCGCAAAATCGGGGCAGCGTAATTCACACTGCATACACTTAGTGCAGGCCTCGGGATGGATCACTTTGGCGACAAACCCTTCCATTTTTAAGACATTCGTCGGACAGAATTCAACGCAAATGCTACATCCTTTGCAATAGTTTTCTATGATTTCTATTTTCGGGTGGCTCATTCCCGTATTCTCCTTTGCCGAAATGGATCTCTGCCCGGACCTTTTGATGGCAGGGGCCGATTGCAGGCGCTGTGGCGCACTTTACCATGATTATTGTGCCTTGTGTCGTGTCATTTGTGCTGTGTCAGTGTGCATCGTCCCGGAAAAACTTAGAGGCTGTCGACCAGTTTTTTTACAGCCTTTACGGAATGATCAAACATGCGTTGCTCTTCAGCCGTTAAATCAAATTCGACGATCTGCTCAATGCCACCGGCTCCCAGAATGCAGGGTACCCCGACGTAGTAACCGCTGACGCCAAATTCACCGTTGAGCAGTGCGCAGACCGGTAGCAGGCGTTTCTGGTCGTTGAGTACCGCCTCGATCATGGCTACCGCACTGGCCGCTGGTGAATAGAAGGCGCTGCCGGTTTTGAGTAATTCCACTACTTCGCCTCCGGCATTCTGAGTGCGGGTTACCAGATCGTCCATCACCTGTTGAGCCTTGACCCGGTTCCCGGCGTATTTGCGGATCAGTAAATCCATGGCCGGAATGCCGTTTACGTTGGCGAAACGAACGATAGGTACCATGGCATCGCCATGACCGCCTAAAACCATGGCGTTAATATCACGTACCGAGACGCCTAATTCCCAGGCGATAAAACTGGCGAAACGGGCTGAATCGAGAACCCCGGCCATGCCGATGACGCGCTGCGGGGGAAAACCGGTCTCCCGCTGACAGAGTGTTACCATGGCATCGATGGGATTGGACAGTACGATGACTATGGAGTCCGGTGCGTGTTCTTTGATTCCGGCAGCGACGGAGGTCATGATGCGGGAGTTAACTTCAATGAGGTCGGCCCGCCTCATACCCGGTTTGCGAGCTATGCCGGCGGTAACGACTACGATATCAGCTCCGGCGATACAGGAAATATTGTTACCGCCACTGATACGCAAATCAAAATTGACGATGGGCGCCGCTTCAGCCAGATCCAGAGTTTTGCCTTGGGGCAAGCCTTCGACGACATCGTAAAGGACCACATGGCCCAAGATGCGCTGTGCCGCGAGTTGGGCGATTGTGGCCCCGATCTGGCCGCCGCCGATCAAGGCGATTGTGGGTTTAGCCATTCGTATCCTCCTTGCAAAAAACAGCATGGCCCAGTTGAGAAGGGCCGAAGGGCTGCGAAGCCTGTATAGAATTGTTGTCTATGCTCGAACTTGTTCAAGGGCAGAGGGGGACTCGGCCGGGCTTGATCTAACTAAAGCTTTGAAGCCTTTAGGCCAGCGTCAGGTTGCCATATTGCCGATAATGGCGCTAGCGAATTCCGAGCACTTCAGTAGAGTCGCTCCATCCATCAAACGTTCAAAATCGTAAGTGACCTGTTTCTGGTCGATGGTTTTTTCCAGGGCAGCGATGATAAGATCGGCTGCTTCCTGCCAACCGAGATGCTCAAGCATCAGCACACCGGAAAGGATGATCGAACCGGGGTTGACCTTGTCGAGGTTGGCATACTTGGGAGCGGTGCCGTGGGTCGCTTCAAAAATAGCGTGGCCGGTATCGTAGTTGATGTTGGCACCAGGAGCAATGCCGATGCCGCCGACCTGAGCCGCCAGAGCGTCGGAAAGATAGTCGCCGTTGAGATTCATGGTGGCGATAACATCGAATTCTTTTGCGCGGGTCATCACCTGTTGCAGGGCGATGTCGGCAATGGCGTCCTTGATCAACAGTTTATTGCGCCATTGGCCGTTCCCATGGCTTGGTAGTAATTCCAGCGTCTGTTCCACTTCCCGGCAAATCTCGTCTTGTTGTTCGACGGTCATCAACTCGTAGCCGGGGTCGGTCAGTCGCGCGATGTCCCTGTGGCTGAGGCTCGGATCCTGTTCGTGGTTGTCTAAAATCCAAGTTTCTCT
>CAZKQY010000359.1:0-4243 GCA_964555005.1 uncultured Syntrophotalea sp.
CACTTCAACGCCGACGTCGCCGGCCACCGGATCAACCTGGAGACCGGCCTGGGCCAGATGGAATGTTATGCCAAAAAGGCCATCGCCACCACCTCCGGCGACACCTTGACCGAAACCGTCGGCAACGACCGCCTCCAGCAGATCGAAAACCGCCAGAGCACCACGACAAAACAAAAGGAAATCCACTACCAGGCGGCCACCCACGGCGAGATCACCGCCGCCGACAATATTCAAATTCAATCAGGCCAAAACATCGAACTCACCGCCGGCCAGGACCTGCGCCTCGACATCACCGAATCCACCCGCATCCACGTCCACGAACAGGACGCGATCATCCACATCGACAGCGGCAGCCTCATCATCGAGGCCGACGGCGACATCACCATCGAAGGGGACGGTAAAGGCACCATCCTCTTCGAGCAGAACGGCGGCGGCTTCTCCATGGCCCCCAACGGCGACATCACCATCTTCGGCGACGAGATCAGTCTCGAAGCGGACGAGATCAACTTTTACGGGCCGGTCAACAAGGAGATTACCACGCCGCCGGCGGCGCCGGTGGCATCGCAGCTTGCGCCGCTGTCCGTCGCACCGCTCCCTAAGCTGTCCGATCCCGCTCCGCCTCCCGGCAATTTTCGACTGCGGATACTGGAATATCTCTGCTGGGACGACTATGACGTAAAGGCCCAGCTCTTCCATCCCGGCGAGAAAAACAACAAACCGATCACCGGCAAAAAGTTCCAGATCAGACTGCCCGACGACAGCATTGCTGAAGATACCACCGACAGTGCCGGCGAAATCGAACTCACCGGAAATAAGGAGCTCACCAATCTGGATGAGTTCGCTGGCGAGTTTCACATTTTATTCGAACCGGAAACGACGGAGCTGAACGGCAGTTACACCCTGTTCGACGAATTGAAGCACCCCCTGGAAAAAGAGCCGAAAGCCACCTGATCCAACCCATTGAACAAAAGCAAAATCCAAAGGACCTATCCATGGCAGACAAGAAAAATGCGAATACCAATCAAGCAGCGGAGCAGAATGATGGCAACAAACCTATCGTGTTCCGCAAAACCGGACTGAAGTGCGGAGATGTGAATACCCTCTACATCTACCGCCCATCTGTGATCATCGACTCGCACATGCATATCCAAAGCGGCAACTGCGCCACTCTGCCCTTTTTGTGGGGCGTGACCCCTGTGTTAGGCAGCTTCAAGACGAGGCGGGCTTTTATTGAGGGTGCAGGCAAAGGAATCGGCCATGTTGCGGACGTGGTTATGTTGAAACCGGTTGTCGGGCAGGCCAGAAAAGCCGCCGGCGCCCAGCCGAACGAAAATGACGGATATTATCGGAAGAACGCTCTTCTGCAGTCCGTTGCGCAGCAGGAAAAGACAACCCTCCAAATCGGCGAGGATTTCTCCAGCATAGACGGAAAAAACGGCAAAATGAACCAGACCCTCGCGTTTTTCAAACAAGAGGCACAATACAAAGGCTTGTCCCACTTGGTGTTTTCTTGCATGGTCATGACCATGGACATGGAATATGCCCATATCAACGGATACTTCGGCATCAAGGTCTATAACGGGGTCTATGCTGACGCCAACATTTCGAAAAAACCCATCCATTACTGGTATCCTCGACACGGCTTTTGGCAAAACAGGGGAGACGCCTACGTGCGGGTGGACCAAAACCGGCCCACACTTCCCGAAAAAGGACTCTTCAAAAAAGATTACGAAAAATATATGGAGACAGTCAAAACCGAGGGGATTATTGGACGGTATTATACCAAGGGCCATGTTGAGCAGCGGATAAGTATCGACGCCCTACCCTGCCAGGTGCACGATTCGGAAACAGACCTATATGAAACATGGAAAACGCAATTAGATTTCACGGAGGAGACGGTCCTGAAAACCCCCCTCAGACTCCTCCCCATGTTTCATTACGACCCCCGGCGCTGGCAATTTCATGA
Source organism: uncultured Syntrophotalea sp. (assembly GCA_964555005.1). Lineage (GTDB taxonomy): Bacteria > Desulfobacterota > Desulfuromonadia > Desulfuromonadales > Syntrophotaleaceae > Syntrophotalea_A. The sequence goes on from CAZKQY010000359.1 coordinate 1,967, forward strand.
AAGGCGCAACAAGGAAGCGTTCGACAAGGTCCGCAGCGGCGGCCTCTACTTGGGCTTCAAGATGTATACCGCCCAAGGGTACCGGCCATGGGACGTAAGAAGATTGCCTATACTGGAAGATTTTTATGCGGAATGCTGCGAAAGACGCATTCCCATTTTGAACCACTGCACCCCGTCTGGTGCGCCAACGTTTGACATGGACGAATATTACTTCTTCGTGCACCCCAACGATACCGACGAAGACCAGCGTGAGAAAGAGGCCGTCAGTAAGCAAGTCGAGGCGAAAAATCAGCAAATCGCCTTAAGGGAAAACGGTGGTGCTCCCCTAAACTTCACCGATGAGATAAAAAAGACCTACTTCCGCGAGAAATTTATCGCACCTGACGCCTGGCGCCAAGTTCTGGATAAAACCGTCAGGGGAACGAAGTTAAGGGATCTCCATCTCTGTCTTGCCCATTTTGGAGGCAATACGAGTCTCGGTCGAAAGTGGGGAATGCAGATCATTGAGCTGATGAAAGACTATCCCAACGTCTACGCCGATATTTCGTCATCCTTTGCCAATAAAAAGTTCCGAAAATATTTCATCGAAGAGGTTATGAAGGGCCCCGACGCGGATCGCATCAAGGACCGCATTCTGTTTGGCTCGGACTGGTATCTGACCCTGCTGGACGGCGTGGATTATGTGGAGTATTGCCAGAAGGCCAAGGAAGAACTTGATGCTTCCGATACCAGCCTTTGGCCCAAATTCACCCAGTATAATCCATACCGGTTCTATCGACTGGGGGATGAGAATCAGATTGGCCGGATTGCGGAGAGTATTATTGCGATTAGGGCGACGGAGGAAATGAAGAAAATATGTCCAAAACTCGAACCTGAAAAAATGGAATTGATTCGAAAGGAGGCCGCCTGGATACGGCAGGCGAATGTTGACTTTGGCATTTGTGGGGAGACGCAATGAATTTCATGACGGGAAGTAAATGCCCTGGAAAAAATAAAGTAATTATAACTACCATGCTTGTCATGAGCATACTGATATGTGCAACAACAAGTTTTGGAGGAAATAGAATGGAGCCACTCTACAACATAGATGAAGCCAAACGCCTCAATCCTGAAGTGTATAACACAAAAACAAGTTCGAGCCTTTCGCTGTTTCCAGTGCCCTGGGACAACGCTATCGGCACCAACGATCTGAATAATTCCATTACCATCTTGTCCTTTCATAAAGGCAAGGTCAAGTATGACCAATACTTCAAAAATGCTTTTAGTCAGGTGGGAGGTGGCGGCATTTTTCTGCCGGTTTTTTCACCGGACACCATCGGGTTTGGGCAGGTCAGACGATTTGTGTTCTATAATTTCAGGACAAAAAAGCATGAGCGCTACCGCGTTGCTGTTTCTCTTGAAGAATATATTAAAAAAATCGCCATAGCAGATGCCGGGAAGAGACATTTTATTTTTGAAGTAAAAGAATTTAATCGACATTCGGAGGATCATCGAGATTTCACTAATTATCTGCGGTTGATGGATCTGAGTGGGGAAGAGTCAAAAATACTCAAAGAGATAAATATTGGAAAAGCGACTGTCTGGAGTACAGCGTTTGGAATGAATTTTCTGTATGATTTAAAGTCTGAGCAAATACGCGTTTTAGACATGAATTTCGAGAACAGCAACCATTCGTTGGCCGACGTATTAAAACAAAACAAAGATCGGATTGATTTTACGTGGATACACCCCCATTCATATTTGCCGTTTGCAATACTCTCAGGTGGTGACAAGGGCTCTACATATATAAGTTGGGGTACTGACAGAAATACAATTATAAACCAACTTTTTAGCGGAGCGACTCAATTTTCATTCTCTCCAGATGGCAAATGGTTAGTTTTTAAGAAGGAAAGCTTCTATGATGGCAGTTTTAAAACCCACCTCATGCCCGTCTCCGACAAGTACCCCAACTACCTGGGTTCGCCAATTTTGCTGATGGATTTCTCATTTAGTCCCGACAGCTGCGGTTGGACCACCAACCCGACCGCCTTCGTCGGCTCAACCGGCCATGAGCTCTACCGCTGGGAACTGACCAACGAAGTCCATCCAGAAAGCGACAAGCCCACCTTCCATGACTACATTGTGGAAAAGGATTTGGAGAAGTTGACCAGGGAAAAGAAACAGGGGCTGGGCGGAAAACTCGAGCAGCACCCATAGAGTGGAGAGAGGAAAGACATCGTGTATTTTGGCAGACATACCATCCGCATCATGGTCATCGTGGCTTGTCTGGGCGCGGCG
>CAZKQY010000360.1:0-6636 GCA_964555005.1 uncultured Syntrophotalea sp.
TGGGCGAACAATTTCTCCAGCGCCTCGGCCTGAATCGCACAAGCCGAATCAATCTGGCCATCCCCGTTCCGGCCACCGCTCATATTCACCGCTACCAGCAGTTCCACCTCACCGACCCCAGTGCGAAGGGAAAGTTTTCCTCCCTGACCTCCACTGAGCAGATAGCGGCCATTGCCCCCCGGACGCAAGCGACCGATGCGGTCTGGATATGCCGCCGCCAACAAGGGGCTGAGCTCTTTTGCAGTGGGCGCAACCGTTACCGACTCGTCGGGCAAAGCAAAGTGTTTTCGCCAATAACGGGCCGTGCGGTCGATGGCCCGGCAAGCACCAACATCGAAAGGGATCGACAGCTGGCGCCGAGCACGCCAGGCGGTGAGAACCTCCAGCCTCTCCAGCAGATCGCAGTCGCTACGATGAGCGGCCCGCCGTTGCTGTCGCAAAGGATCCCGTTCCGACAACAGGGCCACCAGATCACAGGCTAAGGCCAGCTGTTGCCGCGCCTTGGCGGTAAGTAGCAGAGCGGCCAGCCGGGGATGAGCCGGTAAAGCCGCCATCCCTTCACCATAGGGGGTAATGCTCTCCCTTTCATCAAGAGCGCCGAGCAATTGCAACAACTGCCGCCCTTGCGCCATGGCTGTCGCCGGCGGTAGGTCGAGCCAGGCCAGTTGCTGAGGATCAGCGAGCCCCCAACGGGCCAGCTCCAGCGCCAGGGGGGCTAAGTCAGCGGAGCGGATTTCCGGTGGCGCAAAGGGCAACAGACCGCCCTGCTCCCCTTCGGTCCATAACCGCCGACATTCACCGGGGCCGAGGCGCCCGGCTCGACCGGCTCGTTGTACCGCATTGGCAGCAGAAATGCGCACCGTCTGCAAATGCTGCAATCCGGAACCCGAATCGAAACGGGATTGGCGCATATAGCCGCTATCGATCACCACCTGCACCCCTTCGATAGTCAGGCTGGTCTCGGCAATATTGGTGGCCAGCACCACCTTGCGCTGAGCTGCGGGGGTCAGGGCCCGTTCTTGTTTGACAAAGGGCAGATCGGCATAAAGGGGACAGAGCAGCGCTTCGTTCATAGCCGAATGCCCGGCCAACAGCTCCCGACAGCGCTGTATATCGCCGACCCCGGGAAGAAAGACAAGCAGGTCACCTTTCGTCGCCGGCCAGGCCCGTATCACCGCTGCGGCGGTAACTTCGGCGATGCGACCCACCGGGGGCTTGTCGAGGTAACTAATCGTCACCGGAAAGCTGCGCCCGCTGCTGCTCAGCAGGGGCGCGTCACCGAGCAACCGCGCGATGGGCGCACCGTCGAGGGTGGCCGACATGACCAGGAGTTTAAGGTCGTCGCGCAACCCTAGCTGCACATCGCGACACAGGGCCAGGGCCAGATCCGAATCGAGATTCCGCTCGTGAAATTCGTCAAAGATAACCAGACCAACCCCCTGCAGATAGGGGTCGCTTTGTAGTCGCCGAGCTAGAATGCCCTCGGTGACAACTTCAATGCGCGTCCGACGCGAAACGTGGCGTTCAAAACGAATGCTGTAGCCAACAGTGCCACCAACCTGCTCTCCAAGACAGCCGGCCATATAACGAGCAGCATTACTAGCCGCCAACCGGCGCGGCTCAAGCATCACGATTCGCTGATCGGCCAGCCACGGTTCATCGAGAAGGGCCAGGGGCACGCGGGTGGTCTTGCCCGCTCCCGGTTCGGCCTGCAGCACCGCACAGTCATGATCACTCAGAGCACCACGCAAATCAGGCAACAGCTTGTCGATAGGTAACCGGCAAGACACTTGAGACGTTTTTTTTGAATGAAAGAAGACAGACAAAGGACTGACAATTGGATAAGAAGTTGATAATCAGGTTGAAAAAAAAGTTTGCAAGCAACCCAAGAGCAGCGAAGTAGAAAGCCGAACAAACCTGCAGCGGGAATTCAGGGGCAACTTACGTCATTCGGTCCTGGATAGGCAAGGGGCCACACGGTAAAAGAACATGAAACTCACAGCCTGGTGTTCTCAAATTCTTAGATCGGCGCTGCGGAGTACGAGAAAAGATTATCCCACCGTGAGCTACGGCAACCAACTTACAAAATGCCAGCCCCAGTCCGATACCTCTTCTTCCTAAACCCTCTTTGCTCTCCACCGTGAAAAATTTTTCAAAAATCGCCTCCTGATATTCCTCTGGAACCCCGTACCCCTGGTCTCTAACCATTGCCCACAAATATTTGTGATCAGGATTAATTTCGTTAAGAAAATGACTTTTTAACTTCTGTCTTAAGATTTTGTTCCTACCATACACTCTTTTCGTTTCTATTCTTATTGAACCACCTTTAACGCTGTAGTTTATTGCGTTAGAGAAAAGATTGGTAATTGTTCTTTTTATTCTTACAAGATCTGCTTCAATAACTAAATTATCATTTTTTTTCACATGTATTACTTCAATATTTTTATCTAAAAAAAGGAGAGAAAGTTCCTCTATACAGTCACTTACGATGTGATCAAAATTGAAACATGTTTTATTGAGATTAAAGGTAGTATTCTCATCTCTGAAAATATCTAAAAACGAGTTAACCATACTGCCAAGCTGATCATTAGTATTTGATGCTAAACGGATCACATGTTCCTGTTGGTTATTGATGGTGCCAATCCGCTCGGCGGAAAGTAATTCCAGTGTCTTGTTGATAGCCGAAATCGGGTTGCGCATATCGTGACTCAGCATGGCAACCAGATCCTGTTTCATTTTCTGATTTCTTTTTTCTTCCGTGATATCTCGAAGAATGGCAACATAACCAGCCACTTTGCCATCCTCTGCATTTATACGGGAGATGGAGACCTGGGCCGGAAACCTGTTACCAGCGACATTAACACCTTCCATTTCAATCCGAAAGTTTTCCGCGACCCCTTCATCTAACTGGCTTTTACATTCGAGGATTCTTTCTGGAGGAACGAGAAGATCAAAAAAATACTTACCAGGTAAATGGCCGTCTTCATAACTGAAGACTTCGTAGCAGACCTTGTTGACCATGGTGATACGAAAATTTGGATTCATAGCAAAAATACAGTCAGAGGCACTGTTTACCAGTTTATTTAGATATTCCTTGGACTGCTTTGCCAACAGATACTTCTGCATCGCCATGTCACTGAGCGTCCGGGTAATCACGGCCATGAATTTGACTATTACCTGCAACCGCGACTTGGTGACAAAAGGAATCTTCCGCAGAGCCTCCAAATAACCGTCAACATCCTCGATGCCGATGGCCCGCGCCCGCGCAATCGCCGCCTCATCGGAGATGGGCTCTTCCAGAACCTGCCCGCCGTTCAAATTTGCCAAATGATAGCCCTCGACAATAATCGGCGTGGCACAATCCACTAACCCCGAGTTCAGACAATTATAAACATAGGGTTCCTGCTGTCTCAGCGACATTTCGCCACCAAAAGCATCACTCGCATAGCATCTTTTACGACCTTCTGCGGTTCCTCGACAATATTTCGCACAAAAATGGGTAAAGTTCTGCTCTCCAGACAGGGGCCTCCCCTCCGTATCCGCAATAACCGAACCGATACCACACACCTCGTTGAAGGCATCGAGAATCTCGTCCAACGTTTCCTTATCAATAAGGTCCAGCAAATTGAGGGTTGTCTTGATCTCCCCTTCGCCAATCCCATGCTTTATGTCTTTGTTATCCATATTTTTTAAAACACCTTGGAGATATTCCGTAAACTGTGCCTACCAGTATTTTCGAGCTATTTGCGATACAAAACGTAAGGTGAGATAATTTTGTTTTTTTCTATGAAGTCAACAATGAGCTCGGCCAGGGCATCGATACCTATGTTTTTCAAAAGGTAGCCATTGGCACCGACGGCCTTAGAATCATCAATATAGCTGCGGTCGTTGTAGGTCGATAGTACCAGCATAAGCATGTCGGGGAATTTCCCCCTCAATATCTTAATAGCCGCTATCCCAGACAACCCCGGCATATCGATATCCATGAGTACAACATCCGGCACCAACCGCTCAATTTCCTCAACGGCATCAAAACCATTATCAGCTGTCCCGATTATGCACACCCTGTGGTCATTTTCATAAGCCATGGACAGACCTGTTCTGATCAGGGGATGATCATCAGCCAGAAAGACCCTTATTCTAACGTCCGCCATATCCGAGCTCCAAAATGTATTACATCAAAACTCCATCAATTAAAAACGGCCCTATCGTTTATTCAAAGAGCACCCATCATCTCTAAAAATCATCAAAAATCTATTCAACACTCATCAAATTATTCTTCTCTTGCGCGCAGCCATCACTGCTTCCATTCGGTTATTCACTTCGAGTTTTCGAAAGATCTTACTTATGTGGGTTTTTACCGTTTCGATACTGAGAAAAATATCGCTGGCTATTTGTTTATTGCTTTTGCCATCAGCAATCAGCTTCAGAACCTGCTGCTCTCTGGCGGTGATATTAATCTTCTCCAGTTCCTTGTTCTCTGGCCTTGAAGGCATCGCCAAATCGAGCAAATAGGGTGAAACGGGATTTTCACCCAGGACAAAAGCACGTAAAAAATCTACCAGTGCTGCAATACTAATGGCCTTGAGCATATAGCCATCGGCCCCCGCCGCCATGGCGCCCAAAACATAACTTTTTTCTGAATAAGACGAAAGAGCTATAATCTTCATCTTCCGCTGCTTTTTACGAATCATTTCGATAACGGTGATGCCCGATATGCCGGGCAAATCTATATCAATCAGAGCAACATCCGGAACCGTTTCCAGAATTTTTTCAACACCCTCGAAACCATCCGCAGCTTCGCCAACAAAATCAAAGTCCTCCATTTTTTCAAGAGTAAAACGCAACCCAGTACGCAACAACGGGTGATCGTCAACCAAAAATACCCTTACGGGTCCGTTTAGAGCCATGTCACCTCTCATTCGTTTCTTTAATAACCAAATTGACGCGCCCCTCACTGGCATTCATTGCATATTTGATATCATACGAAATCGACGTCGCTGACATAATTGATCTCAAAATACAAGATTTACAGAAGAACATTCTAACAAGCATATAAACGGTTTCGATATAATCTTCCGCTGAGAACCTATTGAAAAAAATTTATATTAAATATTACTAGCCAAAGGATGAATAAGCGCCAACATAACAACGTTTTATCTATTTAAATGTAGCATATAAGCCGTGTAACCGAAAAGCAAGGCGCAAGAAACCAAAACTGCTATTAATATAAAGCTTACGGTCCCCAAAATCGATCCAAATTAAACATCACCTGGTTTTAGAGCAGAGAATAGTCAACGCAGCCGAGACGGTGGAGCAAAACACCTATAAATTTGCCCTTGCCGTGCTTGCGAGCGAATTTTTGCCCACGACTCGGATAAGATCTTTTTGCTTTAACCATTAAGATTTACCACTTCACCGAAAATTCGATGCAGATAAATGTTACCGTTGCAACTTAAGACCCGATTTTTACTTTCCTACCAGGTGTTATTTGTTTAATGCCCGATAAAAAAACAGCCAATGTTTCCATTGGCTGTCGGCTACTCTCTAAAAATTTATCTTTAAATTAAAGACAATCCATAATCTTGCTATTTATGGTTTGGCTTTCCATACAAAGGAGGCTGCTTTGTTCTACAGTTAATACTCGGTTCACAGCATCGCACAGGTGCGACCTTTCACCCAGATCACCGAACCGGTTTTTACCCATCAATGCTCATTTATGTCCCACCAATTGTGACATCGGCAAAAACACCCCGAAACATGGCAGCAGCCTCTTCCACCTTACTCTGCGACGGTGGAGCCAAATCGGGGAGCGCATATTCGCAACCAAGCTGACGGCACTTACTCATACCCAAACGGTTATAAGGCAAAATGTCCACCCCCTGCACATTCTTGCACGGAGCGATGAACTCGGCGAGAGACTGAAGGTTTTCCCGGCTGTCATTCAATCCAGGCATGAGTGGAATACGGACCCGAACGGGAATATTTCGCTGCTGAAGGCGGAGGAAATTGTCAAGAATGAGTTCGTTCGGCTGTCCGGTCAGACGGGCATGTTGGACCGAATCCATATGCTTGATATCGGTAAGCAACAAATCAATATAGGGTAACAAGGACTCAAGCTGCTCCCAGGGAACATACAGACACGTTTCAAGGGCCGTATTTAATCCCCGAGCCTTCATAGCTTGCAGAGCCGCCAGCAAAAAACCGGATTGCCCGGTTGGCTCCCCGCCGGTAAAAGTCACACCGCCCCCAGAACCGATATAAAAATCCCGGTCGCGTTCAACCATGGCGACCACATCATCAACACTCAGCCAACGGCCGACAATGTTAATAGCCCCGGCATAACAACCTTTAAAACAGGCCCCGCAGCGGATACATTTATCCCGGTCGATACCCACCACCCGTTCCTTGTCATTATCCATGAGGATGGCATTTACAGGACAGACCGCCAAACACTTGTGGCAGTTGATACAAAAACTTTCGACAAAAGTAACATCCTGCTGCCAACCAATAGACTCGGGGTTTTGGCACCAAAGACAATTCAGCGGACACCCCTTGAGAAAAACATTGGTGCGAATCCCCCCGCCATCGTGAATGGCGAATCGCTGAACATCAAACAGCAGCGCCTGGTCGCTC